>CAMOEE010000067.1 GCA_946611835.1 uncultured Treponema sp.
TGCTGAGTATGATGCCCTCACAGGAATTTTAAACAGAAGGGCCTACGAGCAAATCTGCCAGAATTCTTCCGAGCAGAAGAGAAGTATAGCGCTTTTGCTCATAGATATGGATGACTTTAAGTCAATCAATGACACTTATGGACATATAGGGGGCGACACGGCTCTAAAATCTCTGGCCACAATTTTGAGCGAGACTTTCCGAAACGGAGATTATGTCGCAAGAATCGGTGGTGACGAGTTCGCGGCTGTCCTTACTGATTTCAAGGAAGCTGGCTTTAAGATTGTCGCCGAAAAAATCGATTCAATAAACGGGCAGCTTTCAGGGCTGGAAAACATCAGAAATGTCTCAATCAGCGTTGGCATAGCATTCTCTCCCAGCGGGTACAGCGAGGAGCTTTACAAAAAGGCCGACAAAGCCTTGTATGCGGTAAAAAATTCCGGGAAGAAGGGCTGCCGCATCTATGACGAATCCCTGGCATAGAGCCGGTAAATCCTGCCAGGGACTGCCGGCTTTATTCAAGGCGGAAGGCCCCCGTGTACAAATCGTAGTACCTTCCTTTCTTTTCCATGAGCCGGTCGTGGTTTCCCCGCTCGATAATTTCGCCTTTTTCCAGGACTAGTATTTCATCAGCGTTGCGTACGGTGCTCAGGCGGTGAGCTATTACGAAGACAGTGCGGCCTTTCATGAGTGCGTCCATTCCCTTTTGTATGAGCCGCTCCGTTCTGGTGTCGATGGAACTTGTCGCCTCGTCAAGAATCAGGACCGGCGGATTTGCGACGGCTGTGCGGGCAATCGCTAGAAGCTGTCTCTGACCCTGACTCAATGATGAGCCGTCGCCTGTAATAACGGTGTCGTATCCTTCGCTCAGGTGGCGGATAAAATAATCAGCGTTTGCAAGACGGGCTGCCTCTATGACCTCTTCTTTTGTCGCATTGAGCTTTCCGTAACGGATATTTTCAAATATCGTTCCTGTAAAGAGGTGGGTATCCTGAAGAACCATGCCCAGACTGCGGCGGAGAGAGTCTTTTTCGAGTTTTTTTATCGGCCGGCCGTCGTATGTGATTGTGCCGTCGCCTTCATCGATGTCGTAGAAGCGGGTGAGAAGATTGGTGATTGTGGTCTTCCCGGAGCCGGTTGAGCCTACGAGAGCGATTTTTTGGCCAGGTCGGGCGTGGAGCGATATGTTTTTTAAGACCGGAAGGCCCTTTTCGTATGAGAAATTGACATTGCTGAAGATGAATTCTCCCTTGAAAGAAGAATCTACCTGGATCCTGCCTTCGTCTGTTTCAGGATTCTCATCTATTGCGGAGAAAATCCTTTCTGCGCCGGCCAGGGCATTGAGGACTGAGTTAAACTGCTGGCTGACCTGGGTGAGGGGGCGGGAAAAAGAGCGGGTGGACTGTAAAAAGCTTGCGATTGTTCCGACATCAGAAAAGCCCCTGATTACGAGAAAAGAGCCTGCTATCGCCGTGAGTGCGTACTGAATATGGCTGAGATTGTTCATAAGGGGGCCGAGAACCGAAACATAGCTCATGGCCCTGGTTCCTGCCTGCCTGAGGTTTTCGTTCAGCTCATCAAATTTTATGTTGGCCTCTTTCTCATGGCCGAAGACTTTGACGACTCTCTGTCCCTCAATCAATTCTTCGATATAGCCGTTCACTCTGCCTATGTTCTCCTGCTGCTTTTTGAATGCCCGGGCCGAGCGTTTTCCGATTTGAACGGAGAGAAGCATGATAAGGAAAATAGTGGCCAGCATAAGAATCGTAAGGGGAAGGCTGAGCATTATCATCATGATGAAGATGCCTGTTACCTGAAAGAAGGTGGAGAAAAGCTGGGGAACGCTCATGCTGAACATCTCACGGAGGGTGTCGGTGTCGTTGGTGTACAGGGACATGAGTACGCCGTGCAGGTGAGTGTCGTAATAGCGGAGGGGAAGCTTTTCCATGTGGTGGAACAAATCTTTACGGATATTGCAGAGCGTGCTTGTTGAGATTGAGATAAGAATCCGTTCGCTGGCATAGCTAGAGACGGCTCCGGTGGCGTAAATCGCAATCATGGTGATTACAAGGCGGATAAAACCCGAGAGGTCAGGATTTTTCTTTCCGATGAGAGGAATTATGTAATCGTTAATAGCAGGCTTGAGCATGTAGGCGCCGGCGACTTCGGCCAGGGCTGAGACTATAACGAAGAGAAAGACGAAAATCCACAGGATTCTGAAGCGCCCCATGTAGGAGACGAGTCTGAGAATTGTTTTTTTTGTGTTTCTGGGCTTCTGAGTGCCCCTCATTTTTGGTGGCGGCATATTCTAATTCTCCGACATCTGGCTTTCGTAAGTCTCACGGTAAATCTGATTCGTTTTCAGAAGCTCTTCGTGCTTTCCGACAGCGTTTATTTTACCGGAATCCATTACGATGATGAAATCCGCATCCTGAACGGAGGCGATTCTCTGAGCGATGATTATTTTTGTGCTTTTAGGCAGTGATGTCCTTAAGGCCGAGCGGATTTTCAGGTCCGTGGCCGTATCCACTGCGCTGGTAGAGTCGTCGAGAATCAAAATATCGGGCTTTTTGATCAGGGCGCGGGCTATGCAAAGACGCTGTTTCTGGCCGCCTGAAAGGTTTACGCCTCCCTGGCCTAAATCTGTGTCGTATCCATCGGGGAAGGACATGATGAAATCGTGGGCACAAGCGGCCTTGCAGGCTTCTGCCAATTCCCCGTCGCTTGCATTTTTATTTCCCCAGCGCAGGTTCTCTGCTATTGTTCCTGAGAAAAGGACATTTTTTTGAAGGACGAAGCCGATTTTTTGCCTTAGTGCATCCAGGTCCCACTGGCGGACATCTTTACCGCCGACGAGGACAGAGCCTTGCGTGGCTTCATGGAGACGAGGTATAAGGTTTACGAGACTTGTCTTGGAGCTTCCTGTTCCTCCCAGAATTCCGACCACGGCTCTTTCTGGAATCGAAAGGTTGATGTCCGAAAGGACTGCATGCTCCATTTTCTTGTCGTAGGCAAAGAATACATGATGGAAGTCGATGTCACACGGATTCGATTTTGCTAACGCAAAATCAGATTTTGTTTGTTCAGAAACGGAGTTAGTCGTTTCCAATCCGGGTGATTTAATGGGGGTACGGGGGCTTGCCCCTGTAGAAGGGGTAGCGTAAATACCCGAACGGAGCGGAGAAGGCAGAGCCTGCTCGGACTTCTCCTGCGAAGAGAGAGGTATTGGAGCGAGGGGAAGGCTTTCCCCTTCTGTATTTTTAATTTCTATCTCCTCATCAAGGATTTCCATGATTCTTGAGAGGGAGCTGCGGCTCAAAATGAACATTACGAAGAGTCTGGAGAGCATCATCAGAGACATAAGAATCTGAGTTATGTAGGAGATGAAGCTGATAAGCTCGCCGGTTTTCATGCTTCCGACGATTACCATGTTCCCGCCGAACCAGAGGGCGCTCGTTATGCAGCCGTATACCATGAGGTGCATGAGAGGCATGTTCAGGATGACTATTTTTTCGGCCCCTACCTGGGTTTTTCTCAAATCATCGGCTGTTTCGTCGAATTTCTCGCATTCACGGCTTCCCCTGACAAAGGATTTTACCACACGGATTGCTATAAGATTTTCCTGAACTATGCGGTTGAGCCTGTCGTATTTTTTGAGCATCCGGGCGAAGCGGGGGTGGACAATAAAGACTATGGTGGCGAGAATCAGGGCCATGACAGGAATCACTATGAAAAAGATTGCGGCCAGCTGGAAATTGATTCTGGAAGCCATAATCGTTCCAAAAATCATCATCACTGGGGAGCGGACTGCGGTTCTGATGAGGTTCTGGTACATATTCTGAAGGTTGGTGACATCGGTGGTGAGGCGGGTGACCAGAGAATCCGTTCCGAAATGGTCCATGTTGGAGAAAGAAAAGTCCTGTACTTTCTGGAAGAGTTTTTTCCTGAGATTTTTTGAAAAACCGAAGGCGGCGACAGAGGAAATTCTTCCGCACATAGCGCCGGAGGCGAGGGAAAAAGTGGCCATCGCTACCATTATGAGGCCGTGGCCCAGTACATAAGAAGAGTCTGAATTTTTGATTCCGATATCGACGAGCCGGGCCATTACGAGGGGGATGGTCGTCTCCATGAGGACTTCACCGAGCATGAAGAGGGGCGAAAGGATTGTATAAAACCTGTAACGCCTCTCCATGCCGGAAGTGATTTTTTTTATGAGACCCATGCAGTTGAGCCTGTTTTATTTTCGCTTTCCGAAGATTCTCAGAATTGCGAGGAAGAGATTGATAAAGTCGAGGTAAAGCTCAAGGGCAGCCATGATGGAAACTTTTTTGTAGTCTTCGTTCCCGTTCGAGTGCTCTGCGACCTTTATGATTTTCTGGGCGTCGTAGGCTGTGAGGCCTGTGAAAACTATGATGCAGGCGATTGAGATGAGGTAATCGAGAAGGCTTGTGTTGAGATGAAGGAAAGTGTACATGACGAACTCAAGCAGGGAGACAATGATGATTCCCACAAGGGCCATCATAAGGTAGCGGCCGAAAGTTGCCAGATTCTTTTTTGTCGTTGAGCCGTAGAAAGCCATGATGAAGAACATTGCCGAAGTCCCCAAAAAAGCGACTGCGATTGACTCAATTCGATAGATGATGAAGATAGAAGAAAGGGTGATGCCGTTGATCAGGGAGTAGGCAAGGAAACCGATGATTGCCGTCTGCAGGGAAATTTTGCGGATCATTGATGAGAGGGCGATTACGATTGCAATTTCTGCGATTGCGAAAATCCATACTCCTGAGATGCCAGGTCCGTAAAGGAACTTGCCGAATGCAGTTAAAGCCCCTCCGTCAAAAACTTTAATTGATGTGTAGAATGCTGCGATTGCGCTTATAAGAAGGGCCAGACCCATCCATGTGTAAGTTTGCGTGATGAATTTTGCTTTTTCTGATTCTGCAATTGAGATTGCCTGGGACATTTTTAATCCTCCTGAAATATCGAAATATTGAATTATTGTACATCATATAACGCAATTCGTGCAATTCATCGTTAAATCCTTTTCAAAAAATTCCGATACTCATAAAGAAGAAAAATGTTTTCTGGGAGAAAAACAAATATGAAAAAGAGTTTTTTAGGATTCGCTTCTCTTTGTGTGGCAGCCCTTTTTATTTCTGCCTGTGCTTCTGTAGTCAGCCAGCCTTCTATTCAGGAGCTCATTGTTCAGGGAAGATATGATGAGGCGAAGGAAATTTTTAAGACAAAAACTGACATAAACGCCGCTGATGAAAACGGCGATACAGCCCTTCATGTCGCAGCCCGGGTAAACGAGGCCGATCTGGTGAGTTTTCTCATAATCAAGGGGGCAGACACCGAAATCCGCAACAGCGAGGGGGATACGGCCCTTCATGTCGCAATCAAGAATGACGCAATTGATGCCGCAAAGGTTCTCGCAATCGTTCACGGAGATATTTTTGCCAAGGATGCCAACGAGAACACTGCCCTTGAACTTGCCCTGGCAAAAGGCCCTGAATGGTACGAGGCGATGATTACATCCCAGAGTGGAGAAATCCGTGATGTGGATGGTGAGTCAATCGTGCATTATTTCGTTAAGACTCGTGACGAGAAAGCGATTGAGCGCTGCATTGATGTGGGAGTTCCTCTTTCCGTTCGTGACAATTACGGGCTCACTCCCCTTGACCTGGCCTTCAAAAGCGCTGAGAATGCAGCTTCTATAAGAATTGCGGCCCAGCTTCTGCTTGCCGGTGCGACTCCTGTCCGAGGAAATTTTGCTTATTTTGAGGATGCCGTCCGCACTCACAATATGATTCTCCGCTTCAATGACGGTCAGACACCTCTTCATATCGCTACGATTGACGGCCACACAGGTATTGTCGATTACATCCTCAAGGAAAATACTGCCGTAAGGATTGCCGATATTCTTGCAGCTCAGGACATAAGCGGAGCCACCCCTCTACATGAGGCCGTCCGGTACGGAAGGGTAGATATTGCCCGTCTTTTGCTTTCTGCCGGTGCTAAAGTGAATGCGATGGACTCAATCGGAAAAACACCGATTCTTCTGATTATTCCGGCCGGCGCCCAGAACGAAATGTATCCTCTTCTGATTAAGAGCAAGGCAAATGTAAACCAGAAAGACATGTATGGTGACACTGTCCTTCATGTCGCTACCATGGCCAACGCGCCTGTAAACACTCTTGCTCTTCTTGTGAGCAACGGTGCTTCTGTGAACGAGCGAAACAAGGAGGGCGTTACTCCTCTGGCCCTTGCAATCGAGACAAAACATTCTGAGCAGGTCAGGTTTTATGCTCAGAACGGCGCTGATGTCTATGCCGAGGATATGCAGGGAAACACCCCCATAACAAAGGCTCTTGAATCTGATACAAAAGAAATGCTGCAGACATTGATTACCGCTTCCAATGTTGCTTCAACAGATTCAAGCGGAAACACGGCCCTTCATATCGCAATCAGTAAGGACGCTCCGATTGATTACATCCGTTATCTCGTTGAGACCGGCGCTGATGTAAATGCCCGCAACAAGAACGGTGACTCGGTTCTTTTCATCACTGTGCAGAAAAACAGGCGGGATGCCGGAGACCTTCTCCTTGAAAAGAACGCTGACATTTTCGCAACAAATACCCAGAACAATTCTCCTCTAAGGCTCGCTTTGACCCGTGGCGGAGAGGTCCAGGACTGGCTCATCAACTCAAAGACCTTGAATTCAACTGACGGAAGCGGAAACACGCCTTTGCACTACGCTTCGGAATGGCACTTGAACGATGCCGTCGTGGCCCTTATTCAGAAAGGGGCAAAACTTGACGCCCAAAACGCAAACGGCGAGAGCGCGGTTTATTCGGCTGTGCGTGGCGGGGATGACTCACCTTCAACTATAAATATCCTTGTCTCAAACGGACTCGTGATTGACTCAAAGGACAAGCTGGGCCGTGACAATCTTGGAAATACTCCTCTCCATGCGGCCGTAAAATGGAATGCTTTCTCCAGCGCAAAGACTCTGGTAGCCCTGGGCGTAGATGTCGATGCGCAGAACCTGAGCGGAAAAACAGCCCTCAGCGATGCATGCCGCTCAGCAAAAAAAGACATGGCGATTCTTCTTATAAGAAGCGGGGCCGACATAAACGCTACTGATGCCACAGGCCGCACGGTTCTTATGGACGCAATCTCAAGCTCTAATGAGGATATGGTCCGGCTTCTCCTTCAATACAAGGCAAATGTTCAGGTTCAGGAGATGAGCGGAAGGAACGCATACCACGAGGCCGCTCTTACGGGAAACATTGGAATTATCAACATGATAAGGAAGGCCGGCGGAAATCCTCTTGCACGGGACGCAGCAGGCGAGACACCTTTCTCACTCGTTCTTGAGTCTGACATCGGCGTTATTCAGGCTGTTCTCGGAAACGACACTACAATCTCGGATTCTGACGGAAACACACCGATTCATATTGCGGTTCAGAAACATGCAGGCACGAGAACTTTGACCCAGCTTCTGAACATCGGCTATCCTGCAAGCCAGAGAAACGGAAAAGGACTTACGGCTTTGAATGAGGCTGTCGCAAAAAATGAGAAAAATCAGGCTCTTGTCCTTCTTGAGTACGGAGCAGACCCTTATCTTGCTACGACCAGCGGCGAGAATGCCCTTACGGCTGCCTTCAAGACAAAGAACATGGAAATTCTGGATGCCATTGCAAAATACAACAGTACTAAAAGCGACCGTCAGGGGGATGGAATCCTTCATTACGCCGCAAGGTATGCTGACCGGGAAATTGTCGAGCATCTTGTCTCCCTCAAGCTGGATAAGACTGCGAAAAACATCACCGGCGAGACTCCTGCACAAATGGCCTCCCGATGGGGAAGAAATGATATTGCCGAGCTTTTGAGATAAATCCAGCTTTTATAACCTGAAGATTTTCTCGTCAATCATCTTCTCGCTGTGAGCCACAATCAATGTGACGGCACCGTCGCCCGCCACATTGGTCCCTGTCATAACCATTGCGACGACAGGATAAAGCCCCATGACCAGGGCCAGTGTTTCTTTGGGAATTCCGGCCTGAGCCATCAGCATTGATACGCAGACAAGGGCACCCATGGGAACTCCTGGACTGCCCACGGAAAGAAGATATATTGAAATCATCATGGAAAAAAGAAGGCCCGGGCTTAACTCGATTGTGAATGCGCGGGCAAAAAAGAGCACGGTCAAGAGCATCATGGAACAGCAGCCGTCCATGTTGATTGTGTTTCCCAATGGAATCGAAAAAGAGTAGATTTTTGAAGAAATTCCGAGCTTGTCCCGGCAGGACTTGAGGGCTGAGGGAAGGGCCGCCGCACTGCCGTTGAAGGCCATTGCAGTCGTAACCGGCTCTAAGTATTTCCTGAAAAATATAAAGGGGTTCCTGCCTGTAAGTAGCAGAATCAGCAGTCCGTACATGACGAAAAGAGAAGCAAAAGCGATATAATTCAGGCCAATCCACTGAACCATGACTCTGATTGCCGAAAGGTTCAGGCCTATCATCAGCTTTGCCATTGAGGCGAATATTGCCAGGGGAACGGCCTTCATGATTATGGCCGCAATTTTTGAAAAGACTATGTTGGCTGTATCAAGGACATCCTTGATTTTGGCTGATGAATCTCCTGTTATTGTCGTGATGATTCCCAGAAGGAAGGCCAGGAAAAGAAGCTGCAGCATGTTGGAGCTTGTGAAGGCCCCGAGAAAATTTGACGGCACGATGTCCTGAATAACTTTCCAGAGGGAAAGCGGTTGTGCGGAAGGAAGGTCTGAAACTGAGGATGAGGATGAGTCGATGAGGCTTAAAAGCGATGAGTCTCCCATCGGGAAGAGTTTGAAGATTCCGTAAGAAAGAAAAATGGCCATTATCGAGGTAAAAAGGTATATCAAAAAGACCTTTGCCCCGAGCCGCCCCAAAGACTTTATGTCTCCCATCCCGGCGACGCTTGAGGCCACTGAGAAAAAGATAAGCGGTCCTACCAGCATCTTTATGGCGTTAAGAAACATCGTTGAGATTGTTGAGAAAATGTTCGTGGCGATGTAGTCGCAGGCCTGGTTCCCCAGAGTATTTTTTAATATGAAGCCGGTCAGAAGTCCCAGAATCATGGCCGAGAAAGTCACGATGAGCTGCTTGTACTTTGAGCAGTCGAAGGTGATTTTTATGACATTCGTGTTACGGACATGGTCCAAAGAAAGGCTCATCTGGAGGTTTCGCCGGACAATGCTTCTTACAAGAGCATCCTCATCGTCATCCTTTGAATCCCTGTTCAGAAGGTCAGAAAGCCCCATGTCCGTATCCTCAAGCCTGAAAGCCGATCCAGGGCACTTTAGAACAAGGCTGCCCCTGCCAAAAGAATGAGAGATAGTGATGCTCAGGCGGGCCTTGTCGTTCTGTCTGTGCTCGATAAGCTGGGAGAGCATGTCCTCCGAGAGCAGGACGGTCTTTATAGCCTGATTCTTTTTGAGCTTGAGGCCCTGCAGCCTTTCTTTTATAAAATCCACCATGTCAGGCAGATTGCTCATCGAGGCCTCTGAAGTAAAATTAACATTGTGCACGATAAACCTCCGTAAACATTCTTTTTGCACTTACTTGTAGAGCAAAAAAATCATAGGGATTTTTTTCAGCTCGATTTTTTCTTTTTTCCACTCCGCTATGCTTTTAGTCCTTATGAATTCCTCGCTGCTAGTGATTCCGCATGCCATGCAAAGCCTTGTCTCAGCCCGGCAGGTCTTAAGGATTGCCTCCAGCATCTTCTGGTTGCGGTAGGGAGTCTCTATGAAAAGCTGGGTCTGGTCTTCCTTGTAGATTTTATTCTCCAGCTGCTTGATTTTGCTTTCACGCTCGCCGTTCTTGACCGGAAGATAGCCGTTGAAGGCGAAATTCTGGCCGTTGAAGCCCGAGGCCATAATTGCCATTATCATTGAATTTGGTCCGACAAGAGGCACGACGGGAAGCTTCTTTTTCTGAGCGATTTCCACGGCCCTGCTGCCCGGGTCCCCTATGCAGGGGCAGCCTGCGTCGCTGATTACGCCCATGCTCTCGCCCTTTTCAAGCGGCAGGAGAAGCTTTGAGAGGTCGGCCTTCTGGTCAGTGTGCTCGCTCAGCTCCGTGAATGAGCAGTCGTCTATGGGAAAATTTTTGTCCAGAGAAATCAGGAACCTGACGGCACTCTTCCTGCTCTCAACGATAAAATGGCGGATATTTTTGACAATCTCGAAATTGTATGATGGAAGAACCTGTTCGTTAGCTGTCTCGCCCATGGGGCAGGGAATTAAATACAGTGCGGATTTCATGCTGTAATTATAGCATAATAATTCGGAATTCGGAATTCGGAATGCGGAATTAGGAATTAGGAATGAAAGGCTTGGAGAATCATTAAACGAAAAGTTTGTGTAATTCTTCGTTTTTTGTGCTATAATACATCAATTTGGAGAACGCATTATGAAGATTTTGATTCGACCGCATGATATTGGAAAGGGAAGTGCTGACTGGCTCGGAAAAAATGCCCATGAATGGGGCTTTGACGGAGTTCAGCTTGCTATTGCCAAGGCTGTTGAGGGCCAGAACGGAAATCCGGGGACTCTCACACAGGAAGTTGTCTCTGAGATTCGCACAGGCTTCAACTCCCATAATGTGGAGATTCCGCTTCTGGGGGCTTATTTTAACCCTGTTCACTCAAACAAGGACAAGGTGAAGCTTGGTGCCGAAAAATACGCCGACCACCTCCGCCACGCCGCTGAATTCGGTGCAAAGTTCGTGGCCAGCGAGACCGGAAGCTACAATGATGACAAATGGACTTACAACCCCAGGAACCAGACCGAAGAAGCTTTTCAGGAAGTAAAAAAGATTTTTGCGCCCATGCCGCAGATTGCAAAAGAAAGCGGAGTCTGCATGGCCCTCGAAGGTGCCTGGGGTCACTGTATGTACAAGCCTGAGATGCTCAAACGCCTTGCCGACGAAATCGATCCCGGGCAGGAGAACTTCCGTTTTATCGTTGATATTTACAATTATCTCTATATCGGTAACCACGAGGAGAGGGCGAAGATTTTCGAGACCTGTCTCAAGCTCTTCAAGGGAAAAATCTGCGGCTTTCACCTCAAGGATTATGTCGTGAATGGTGATGAGCTTGAAATCGTGCCCCTTGGAAGGGGCCTCATGGGCTGGAAAGATTTCCTCCCGATTATAAAGAGAGAGTGCCCTGACGCATACCTGATTTTCGAGGGCGTCAAGGATGTTCCGAACTCTCTTAAATTCGTAAAAAGCATAGTTGATTAAAATCTGGGGGCTGCCCGCCAAAAGCGGGCCGGGTCTTTCGCCCTTCGCTCACGCTCATAGCCTGCGGCTACTTCGGGGCTACACCCCCTAGCCCTTAATCCTTGCAGGTTCTCCCGCCCCATTCTTTGCTGTGCTCGTTTTCGTGGGCGATTGTCGCATCGAAGTCGGCGAGCGGGTCGCAGTATTGTTCGATTTCCTGGGCGGTGGTGCTAAGGCGGCGCAGGCATTCGCTCTTGTCATTGTAGCCGAGTTTTGATTTTTCGATTGCATCACCCAAAACTCTGATTGATTCATCGTATATCCTTGTGGGAACAGGGAAGGGGTGGCCGTCTTTTCCTCCGTGGGCAAAGCTGAATCTTGCCGGGTCGGAAAAGCGGCTGGGAGTTCCGTAAATCACTTCGCTTACCAGGGTAAGGCTCTGCAGCGTGCGGGG
>CAMOEE010000068.1 GCA_946611835.1 uncultured Treponema sp.
AATTCTAAGAGGTGAATTGGAACGCAAGTTTAGATTCAATCAAGGAATTTTCTTGGATATTTTCCCGCTTGACAATGTTCCCGATGATATAAACGATAGAAAATTATTTTTACAGGAAGTTGCAAAAATAAGAGAAAAATCATATCGATTTGCCTCTTTTACTTCACGATATGAGAAAAGAATGAAAAGAGGAATAAAAACTATTATTAAATTTCTTATTTATGTTGTTTTCTATAAATTTCTCAAATTGAAAAATCCTTGGTACAAAAAACTTGAGATTTTTTCTCAAAAATATAATAACCTAAACACAGAATATTTCGGAATGGTTTCATATAAGCCTGTGTTGAATAAATTTTTTTATAAACGAATTGATTTTAGCAAAACATGTAATCTTCCCTTTGAAATGTTATCCGTGCCTGTTCCAATTAACTACGAGAATGTTTTAGAGAGCATTTATGGAAAAGATTGGTCAACACCAATGCCAAATTGTAATTCGGCCCATGGAGGTGTCATTTTTGATACAAATAAGTCTTATAAGGAATATCTACTACATCTTAACAAATAATTCAATGTGTTCAGACTTTTTTTAGGAGAAAACATGAAAAGGATAAAAATTTAATTCTAAATTAGCTGTTACGGGGAACACGATTAAGTGTAAGAATTCCTAAGGTTTCTAAAACAAATGTAAATGAGAGAAAAAATTCTAGTTTCGCATTAATTGACATAAATAGTAAACTCAAAATAGTTACTATAGATATTTATGGGAAATGAAATATGATTCAAATAAAAACAGAACAACCAATGATTTTTTTTTCGATGAAGAAATTCGTTGTGGCTATAAAGTATCTCATGAAATGAAGGAGGTGTGGGCAGTCGAACTTGATTTACTTTCAGAATTTGCGAGAAGAATATAACAAGCTGTGCAAAATCGCAAAAAAAAGAATTTAAGAAGTCATATTTTTTTCGGTAAATGTTTTTGTGATGCTTAAAACTATTTTGTTACGTAGTATTACTAAAACAACATAATAAACTGTTGCCCCGCCAATCATTGAATATACGATTTGGAGTAAGGGCTTGTCTATAGATTTCGTTATGAATACTACAAAAATAGACATTACGCCCCCTGCAAATACGAATTCCATAAAATTCAGTAAAAGTTTTTTGTACTTGATTTCTTTTCTTGCTTTTATTAGCTGAAATAAGGTTACAAGACTTTCAGCACTTACTGTTGCAATACTAGCTCCAAAAGCCTGAAATCGTGGTATTAGAATTAGATTTAACGTAAAATTTGAAATAGCACCTATAATTACGGATTGAACCGTAATTTTTTCTTTACCTAAAGGTAGAAAGTACTGAATACCGATAAAATTACTTATGGAAATAATTATGATTATTGGATTCATTATTTCCATAACGGGAACTGAAGGAAGGTATCTTTCTCCGCTAAAAAGAAGGGTGATTGGTGAGCTTAAAAGATGTAATCCCAGAGTGCAGGGAACCGCAATGCACAAAGTTATTGCAAACCCTTTTAGAAGCAAGTTAAAAAATTCAGTTTTATCTTCTTTTTCAGAATAATAGGAAAGACGCGGGAATAATACTCCACCAATTGCCGTTACAAGCATTAAAACCATTTTGTTGATTTTTGTTGCCGCTGAATAATAGCCAACCTGCTCGTCGTTTGAAAGAAAACCGAGCATAGTAGAGTCCAAAATGGTGTAGACACTGGTTATTGCAGCCAGTCCAAAAAAAATGAAAATAGGTTTTAGATGTTTTTTTAATTCAAGACTGTCGTTACCTTTCAGTGAAATAAAGTGCTTTAAATGAAAAAGATTCAAAATGTTTGAGCCGACAGCGGCTATTACATTCATAAAGGCATATAAATAAATATCTTCTTTTGTTTTTACAAATAAAAAAAGAAAAGCGATGTTAATTATTTGAAATATAATGGAACGAAGAGTGATGTATCCGTACTCTTCAATAGCAGAATAAAACCAGCCTATTCCTATTGTATTAAAGATTATTGTCAAACTGGAAATGAGAAGCAAAGCTCTGTAATCTTGAAGTTTTGGAATTGTCAGCAAAGAAATGAAAAAAAGAATGTAGGCAACAAGTGTTGATGAGAGATTTATGATAAGAATTTCTTTTATAAATTTTCTGAGTTCTGAAATGTTGTCCCGAATCTTTGCAGTTTCTCTTGTTGCGTAGGTTCCAATGCCAAGTGAAGCAATAAGCGCAAAATAAGAAATAATTGAATTAGCAAAATTAACCTTACCGATTCCCTCTGGTTGTAAGATTCGAGATGCATAAGGAAATGTAATAATGGGGAAAATAATCCCCATCATCGTTTTTGTTACATTGAGAACGGCGTTTTTCTTTAGTGATTTGTTGTGCACAGTTAAAATATATACTTTACCCCTAATGAAATATTGAAGTTATATCTGTGTTTTGAATCTGCCTCGTTTCCTTCGGTTGTTGAAACATTCAATGGATTATGCTCATCTTCAAAAACCAGTCTTGCAGAAACAGGCATGTTTTTGTTGATATAATAAGTCGCCGCTATACCAAAGTCAAGAATAGCCCTGATATTTCCTTCTGCGCTCCATATTCCTTTTTCATAGTTTTCAGCATACTTTCTTGAATCAATATACATAGTATAATCTAAATCTGGGTTTCGTCTCTGTCCAAATAATGTTACAGAACCTCTCGGGTAGTAAAATTCAAAACCTAAATACTGGCTGTTGCCACCAGTTCCTATTCCGGCCCCGAGCCATTGCCCCAGGTTTGTGTGACCTTGGCTAATTTCTCCATGAGAATAAAAGGTCGCATACCAGTCAATCAATCTGTCATAATCAGCTGAGTTTTCAAGGTATGTAAGTTCCAGTAATACTTTCAATCCATATCGCTTCGAAAATTTGAAAGCTTTTTCCGCTCCAAAAGTCCATGCCTGGGTATGATAGGGGTAGCGGATTAAGTAATCCATACTTGGGGAAAAATCATTTCTTGCCCACTCCAGATAAATCTCAAAACCGATTATTGGAAAAACATAGTCAAAGGTAAGAGAAAAACGCTGGTCTGCGGCATCAGAATCTCCGTTCATTTCTGGTACATATATTCTAAAAAGAGAATATGGAGATATTTCATTCCATTTTGACAGCATTATCCTATTAAAACCAATGTTGAAGCCTTTGAAAATTCCCGGGAAACCGTAATTTAATGAGACTCCCGCTATCAAGTTATTGTCATTCGTGCTGTCATTATCAAAATAGTCGCTTTCCGATAGCTTTCCCCACCAGGCCCGAGCTTCAATATCGCCAAGGTGCCATCCAAAATAGGGCATGTCGATTTGTGTTTTTCTTATTCCGAAATCAAATTTGGGATAAGAAGGGGCGTTGTTGCTGTGAATTATTGGATTCAACTTTGCAGGACCAATCCAGACTGTTTGAGTTCCGATTCCTGTCGTAAAATTTTTCCATGTCCAGCGGGCTTCTGTATCGCCCCAGCTGTAAGTCCAGAAAGCTGAATCACCGAAACGCTGTGGGGCATCTATGCTTGCAACGCCATAATAGCCATAGGTTGCAGCTTTTCCTTCATAATTTGATCCGGAATAATTAGGTGTGATGTAATCAAACCCCATATTCTGGCTAAAACTCAAGCTGGGCTTCACCGTAAGCTCAAATCCGTATGTCTCAATCCTGGCGCCACCAGTGAGGCTTGTGTTGTATCCCTTTCCCTGCCACAAAGCTCCGTCGTTCTGGCCGTAGGGGGCGGCGGTGTTGAATGAGTTGTACCACTCCGGGCCGTATGCCTTGAATTTGATGCTGTGGTCAAAGCCTTTTGTGAACCAGTTGCTTCCTTCTGAATCTGACTGCCAGAGTGTGTGTTTTTTTCCCAGGTTGTTCTTTTTCCAGATGTTTCCTTCGGAATCTTCGAGGGAATTTCCGTCTTCATCAAGGGCAAAATGCCATTCTGAGTCGCTCAAGGTGCGGTAGCCCAGGGTAGGGCGCTCTACAAGTCCCTGCAGTGAAAGGAAATCATAATATTCTTCTTCCGTTGATTTCAATGCTTCCTGTGAGAGAAGTGAGCAAGTCAGCGCGAGAAAAAAGGGGGCTAGGGCGAAACTCTTTTTTAATGTCATACTTTTATTCTAGCAGATTGTGAATATCTTGTCATTCTTTGCGTTGCGGTTAATTTTTCCGCATGGGATTTTTATTTTTTGTTGAATTGACGCATATTTTCTTATATAATATTTTTCATGCTCCTATACCTTGCCTTCAAGAACATCATTTCCAAAAAAAGTTCTTTCGTCATAATTCTTTTCATCGCTTTTGCCGTCATGCTGCTTGTAGTCACAAATTCAATTTTTGACAGCACGGAGAACGGCGTACAGAAGACTTTCGTTACGAGTTTTACCGGCGACATCGTAATCCGCCCCAAATACAAAAAACCTCTTTCCCTTTTTGGTGACGAGACTCCTGTTACTGGAAAGCTTACTGATATTCCTCAGCTTGTTCCGTATAATGACATCATTCAATTCCTGGAAGATAATCCTTCAATCTCAGATTTTGTTCCTCAAGTCTCAGGTATCTCCCTTCTCGAAAGCGATGGTTTTGAAGAAGATAAATGCTATATGTTCGGCGTTCCTGCCGAGAAATACCTTGAGATGATGACCTCAATAACAATTCTTGAAGGCCGTCCGTGGAAAGACGGAGAGAAGGGCATAATGCTCTCAAAAAAATATGCTGACAACATGAAGGCAAAACTGGGAGACACCCTTCAGTTCAAAATCAGCGAGGGCTTCTCCTCAAGGATTCGTGCCGTTCCGTTAACAGCAATATATGAATACTCTGTAGAAAACGCTATCCTTGACAAGATTGTCCTAACAAACCCTGAGACTGTGCGCGCAATCATGGATATGTCAGATCTGACCGATGCCGACAAAATCGACCTCTCGGATGATGTTGAGAGCCTGCTTTCCGACGATGACCTTGACGACCTCTTCTCTGAGGCTGTGGATCTTGACCAGGGGGTCGTCACAGAACAAGAAATAATCAGCGATGAGGAGCTTGAGGCTTTCCAGGAGTCATACACGAACTCAACTTCATGGAATTACCTGATTTGCCGTGTTGCAGATCCAAAAGAAACAGACAAACTCATTAAAAACTTCAATAAATTCTTCGCAAAAAGTGACTGGCCTGTCGAAGCTGTAAACTGGAGAAGCTCGGCCGGGAGCACCGCATTCTACCTCTACATTCTCCGGCTGATTCTTAACTTCGGAATAATCGTCATCCTTGCGGCCGGATTCATAGTCGTAAACAACACTCTTGTCATAAATGTCCTCGACCGCATTCGTGAAATCGGAACTATGCGGGCCATAGGCGCCAACAAACGCTACATAACAAAGGAGTGTGCCGCCGAAACCATAATCATGGCCTTCGTCGCAGGAATTATTGGCTGCATCCTTGGAATTATTGCCTCTCATGTCGTATCTGCTATTCATGTAACATTCTCGAATGATTTCCTCATTCAGCTTTTCGGTGGAAGAGTCCTCACGACCACGGTTTCACCGGCTAACCTTGCCTGTTCTTTTGCGCTTTCAATTTTTATCGGTCTTGTGGCATGGATTTCTCCTCTTATAAATGCCCTCAGGGTAAATCCTGTCGAGGCCATGCAGGGGGTAAAATAATGTACCAGACAAAAATTGCCCTTCGTTCGCTCATTTATCGAAAAAATCAATACGTCTCGCTTTTCCTTGTCTGCATGTTTGGAATCGCTATTTCACTCACATCAATTGCGGTAAGTACAGGCATGATAAGGTCCATGACACGAAAGGCAAAAATCTATTACGGCGGCGACATAGCTTTGATGGGCTCGATCAACAACGGCCTTGAGATTTTTAACTACCAGGAAAAGCTTGAAAAAATTAAGTCTGTGATGCCAAAAGATGCCATAGTGACTCCGCGACTAGATATTCACGGGAAAAGATCTGCCTTCTATTTTGAAGGTGTGCAGGCTTTGCAAAGAACCCTTAAAGGCATTAAGTTTGCCAACGAAAAAGATTTAATCTCAGGCTTCTATTTTGTTGAGGGGGGATGTGACATTCCCGAAAATTCAAACGGAATCCTTATTTCCCTGCCGATAGCAAAGACTCTGAATGTTCATGTTGGCGATGAGATTACTTTTCAGCTCAGGACTTATGATAGTGTCTTAAATACGATTCCTATGGTCGTAAAGGGAATTTTTCAGGATTCAAGCGTTTTCGGAACATATACCTCATACATGGATTTCGATTTCTTGCAGAAGGCGTATAACCGCCCTGAAGATTTTGCCAATCGTATCTGCATCAATTTTCCGAAAAGAAACATTTCCGAGAAAGACCTGCATGATTTTTATGACAGGCTTTGTGGCGTCCTGAATATGTTCCACTGGCTTAAGGATAAGGACGAATATATTGATGTAACCGGAGACTTCACCCAGGAGACCTGGGGCTTTATCCCCCTGAGTGCGAACCTCAACGATGTTGAGATTATGGAAGTCGCCATGGATGCCGTTATTACATTCATCGTCGTTATCCTCACGATAATCATCATTGCCGGAATCGGAAGCACATACCGGGTCCTTATAATGAAGAGAATCACCGAAATCGGCATTTATATGGCAATCGGCATGAAAAAGCGGGGTATTGTCACAACTCTGCTTTTTGAATCCCTGCTTCTTCTCCTTGCGGGCTGCATCGGCGGTATTGTCCTCACGGGCGTATTCTGCTCCGTCATATCGCTTTTTGATTTCTCATTCATTCCTTCTTTCGATATGTTCCTTGAAAAGGGTAACCTTAGACCCAGTCTTGATGTTATTAAGAGTGTGCTTGTGATTGTGTCAGTCACGCTGGTCACATTGCTTGCAGTTTTGTATTCAACACTCAAATCTATCAAGATAATGCCTGTTGAGGCCCTTGCGGTCACAGAGTAGCATTAATTCAGGAGAATCTTATGAAACTTAATATGAACCTCAAAAAATCAATTTTTTCTGCCTTGGCTCTTCTCACTCTTTCTTTTTCTGCCAGTGCTATTTCGATGGCAGATGCCAAAAGCCTGCTGAAAAAGGCCGAGGACTCAACTTCTTTCTACCAGACTGATTTCACGGCCTCTTACGAAGTCGTTCAGGAAAAACCGGGCGAGGGAAGGAGCGTCACCAACGCTACGATTTATCGCCGTGACAGCGTCTCCAAATGGACTATTCTCATCACGGCTCCACTCAAAGACAAGGGCAAGGGCTATCTCCAGACGGACAACAGCATCTGGTTCTATGACCCCGCTGACAAACGCTTCACATTCTCAAGTTCAAAAGATAAATTCCAGGGAACTAACGCCAACACATCTGACTTTGCCCCCCAGAAATATTCCACTGACTACAGCATCGAGAACATTGAGGAAGTCAAGCTCGGAAAGATGGACTGCGTTCTTTTCACTCTCAAAGCTGCCACAAAGGATGTCGATTACCCTCAGATAAAGCTCTGGGTCACAAAGGATGACGGACTCACACGCAAAAAAGAGGATTATTCTCTTTCTGGCCAGAAGCTTCGCACCACGGCAATTCCTTCATACCAGAAAGTAGAAGAAAAGGGAAAAAGCTACCAGATACCAGTCAATATGGTCATTCAGGACAACCTTAAGGGCAAAAAAATCAACGGAAAGATGAACTATGAAAAGACCATCATCTCAATTTCAAATGCGACTCTTGCAAAACAAGACGATGCAGTTTACACTAAGCCTTATCTCGAATTAATGAGTGGCAAATAAAATTGTGTAAACAAAAAGTTATTTTTTTCCTTTCAGCATTTGTTTTCTCATTTTCATCGCTTTTCGCTCAGTCTGCCAAAGGCGATGAAAGTGCAAAACTTATAGAAGTTGCTGATGATTCTGATGAAGACTTCGACTCACTTTTTGATGACGCCGAAGATTCAGAAACCCCGGTTGTTACTGAAGAGCCGAATACAGGCACTAACTACAACGTTCAGATTGGCTCCTTAAAATTTCCGATTGAAGTTTCCGGTCAGCTCAACACGGAGCTGGGAGGAGCCTACATCAGGGAAGACGGTGTAAACGACCTTTCATTTTATTTTGATTTCAAGAATTACATTTATTTCATAACCCGCCCCGACAAATATCTGGCTCTGAGGGGAACGATTAAGACGGCCATGCCCAAAGACAGCGGCGACACCCTGGCAACTTACGAAAACCATCTTCTCTATCTCTATGAGCTTTATTTCGATTATCTTTTCTGGGACAGAATCTACATAACGGCTGGCAAAAAAAAGTCTGTCTGGGGCAATATCCGGCTCTTCTCCGACTATTATGACACAAGCGAGAATATCAGCAACACTGACGATGACAAGGTTGACGACTCAATCGATGATGGCGTAGAAGATGCCCGCTATACGAACATACTCTACGATTCAAGGCAATACATATCAGGCATAATAAAATTCCCCTTTAGGAACCATACTTTTACGGCTTTGGCCATGTATAACGATGATTCAACCATAAGCTCGACAAAAACCGTTAACATGTCACTTGCTTTCAACGCAGAATTCATTTTTTTGGGAACTTCCCTGAATTTATTTGGCAGGCGTTTTCAGCTCAGTGATTTAAGCGATGAAGAAAAAGAGAAATTTTATAAAGACAACGGATATGAATACACGAAGCCTCTCTCAATAGCCGGACTTGAGCTAAAGAGGACCTTGTTTGGTTTTGATGTCTACGGACAAAGCATCATCCGAATTCAAAATGGCTGGAAAATAGGAAGGTTTTTCAGCTCAGGATTTGATGATAAATCGGCATTCAACAGATTTGTCACCACTCTGGGAACCTACAGGCTCTGGTCAGACCAAACGCCTTACTTTGGATTCAATTTTGAGTTTCAGAATGTCTATCGCCCGAATCCATCTGACACACAAAAATACTTCGTCAACCGTTTTGCAATACAATTTGGCATGGCTAAGCTCGGCCCGGACAAGAACATAAAGCCTGCAATTCAGTGGAATCATAACATCACTGACAAAACAGGTTTTTTCAAGGCTGGGGTCATTTTCGGCAGGGTAATGCCTCACTGCGACTGGCGAGTAGGCATGAAGTACGAATACGGAAAAGTGACCACAGCAAGCTCTTCAAAGTACACAAAGCTTACGCTTGGCACTTACATTACAATCGATTTAGATTACTAGGCTCAGGCTTTCTGAATCTTTCCGTCACGAATTTTGATTACATGATTGCTCAAAGCGACGATTTTTGGGTCGTGGGTTGAGAAGACGAAAGTTGTCTTAAGCTCTTCGTTGAGTTTTTTCATAAGCTCAAGAATCTGGTCGCCGTTCTTTGAGTCCAGGTTTGCAGTCGGCTCGTCGGCAAGTATTATCGGTGCCTTTGTGACAAGGGCACGGGCGATTGCGACACGCTGCCTCTGACCGCCTGAAAGCTCGGACGGCTTGTGGTTCTTCCAGTCAGAAAGACCAACTGTCTCAAGCAAGAAGGAAATCCAGTCTTTTTTTTCGGAAGCAGAAAGGCTGGTGCTTGCGACTGACGGGCCGAGGGTGAGTGGAAATTCGATGTTTTCCCAGACATTGAGAACCGGAATCAGGTTGAAGGTCTGGAAGATAAAGCCAAGATGGCTGCGGCGGAGCTCAGTGAGCTTTGAGTCAATCTTGAAAGGAACTTTTTTTGATTTTTCCAGGTTAATTCCTTTATAGACATCGGTTCCTTCGAGGATAATTGAACCTGAAGTTGGCAAATCGATGAGACCAATCATATTAAGTAGCGTTGACTTTCCTGAGCCTGAGGGGCCTGAGAGAGCGGCAAATTCGCCCTGCTCAATTTTGAAAGTTGCGTTGTCAACAGCCTTGACCTGGACTTTTTCCATCTGATAAATCTTGCTTACATTCTTTAGTTCGATTACTGCCATAAGCGAAATCATAGCACAAATTAAGTAGAATTACAATTTGCGGGTAAGCTAATTTTCAAAAGAGGCGATTGAAAAAAAAGGTCTCTTATTCTAAACTGTAAATCATGAAAGGAATCATTCTTGCCGGTGGTAGCGGCACTCGTCTTTATCCAATCACAAAAGCGGTCTCAAAGCAGATTCTTCCGCTTTATGACAAACCAATGGTTTATTATCCCCTGAGCTGCCTTATGCTGGCAGGAATCCGTGAAGTCCTCATCATTTCGACTCCCCGTGACATCTCCCTCTTCAAGGAGCTTTTCGGGGACGGCTCCTGGCTTGGAATGCATTTTGACTATGCTGTTCAGCATCAGCCAAGAGGACTTGCGGACGCCTTTATCGTCGGAAAAAACTTTATCGGAAATGATGATGTTGCCCTCGTTTTGGGCGACAATATCTTCTACGGACAAAGCTTTACGCAGACTCTGAAAAACGCACGCAAAAAAATCGAAGAGAAATCCAGTGATGCCGTTATATTCGGTTATCTTGTAAAAGATCCTACGGCTTACGGTGTCGTTGAATTCGACAAAAACGGGAAAGTTTTGGGAATCGAAGAAAAACCAAAAGAACCAAAATCTAATTATGCAGTTCCTGGCCTTTATTTCTACAATAACGAGGTCGTCAGAATTGCAAGCGAGGTAAAACCTTCAGCCCGTGGTGAAATTGAAATCACTGCTGTCAACAACGCATATCTTGAAAAGGGCAGTCTTTCCGTAGAATTGCTGGGGCGTGGTATGGCCTGGCTCGATACCGGCACTTATGACGGCCTTCTGGAGGCAAGCAATTTCATTGCCACAATCGAAAAGCGGCAGGGTATGTATGTTTCCTGCATCGAAGAAATCGCCTATGCGAACGGATGGCTTTCAAAAGACGATTTGCTTAAACTTGCATCTGGCTACAAAACCGATTACGGCGCATATTTGAAATACATTGCGGAGAAATAATAAACCACAGATTACGCAGATTATATGTTTTATATCTGTGCCATCTGTGTAATCTGTGGTTAAACAAACTTGGAGCAGAATTATGTTTGAGTTTAAGAAGTGTATATCTTCTGACGGAAAGGCTTTTGAAGGCTTATATGAGATTCAGCCAAAAGTTTTCGGAGATGCACGAGGATATTTTTTTGAGGTTTATTCCGAGAGGGATTTCTTTGAGGCTGGCCTTAAAATGAATTTTGTTCAGGATAACCAGTCTTCTTCAAGCAAGGGAGTTTTGCGGGGGCTTCATTTCCAGACACAGCACCCTCAGGGAAAGCTCGTCAGGGCTGTAAGCGGCCGTGTCTATGATGTTGCCATGGATTTACGAAAAGGCTCTGCCACATTCGGAAAATATTACGGGGTCATCCTTGATTCAGAAAAGCAGAACCAGTTTTACATTCCTGAGGGATTCGCCCATGGTTTTTATGTCCTTTCTGACACAGCCGTTTTCGCCTACAAATGCACCGATTTTTACGATCCAAAAGGCGAGGGCGGGCTTATGTGGAACGATGCGACAATAGGAATCGACTGGAAGAGCATTGCCCCTGAAATCGAGCCTCTTTTAAGCGAAAAAGACGGCAAGCACCCGGCTTTCAACCCTAATGGCGACTATTTTGACATCAAGGGAAAATGGATTGAAACAAACTGAAAGTGGAAAACTGAAAACTGAAAACTGAGTTCATTTTTTTGCACAAATAAAAA
>CAMOEE010000069.1 GCA_946611835.1 uncultured Treponema sp.
TAAAGAAGTAAAGAAGTAAAGAAGTAAAGAAGTAAAGAAGTCGCTTCTACGGGCGGTGTTCGTAAGTGTCATTATTATGTTCGCCCCCTTTTTTAATTATGAGAATATTCTAATACTGTTCGAGGATTTTTGCAAATAGGGAGAAGGAGAGAATCAGAATCTACATTTCAGGATTAGCTCTTGATTTTTGAATCCGCTCGGATTTTTGATTATTTTTAGGCATATGAAGCCACCGTAGACTTGTAAGCGTTAATAAAATCCGCTTTTATAGCATTTACATCCGCACGGATTGCCCTTGAATCGGCAGATTCTTCTGAATGCGAATCATTATATTCTTGAGAAACCCCAAATAAGTCTATTACACTCATTACTCCATCAATAAAAGAAGGAGTAGCAAAAAGAAAATCTGACATATTTTTCGCCTCCCAAAACTATAACTTGTGTTCTCCAATAAATATAGCACTATTTAATATAATTGGCAAACACCACAGCATTATTATAGCCCAACAAGCCTCTCCACAATCTTCCGGGCCGAAAGACCGGCATCATCGAGCACTTCCGCACGGCTTCCCTGACCGAAAAATCGCTCCGGGAAGGCAAAGACCTTTACATTCCTGTAATCGTGCTCAAACAAAAGATTTTCAATATATTCGCCCACACCGCCTGTTTTAACTCCGTCCTCAATCACGGCGACTTTTTCGTAATTCTTCGCAAGCGAGAGGAAATAATTTTCGTCGAAGGGCTTTATAAAGCGAAGAGAATAAATGTCAGTGTTCAGGCCTTTCTGAAGAAGGTTTCGTGCAGCCACAAGAGTCTCGTCAAAAATGCCGCCGGTGCAGACCAAAAGCACTTTTTTAAAAGGCGATTTTTCAGAAGATTTTCCGCCATTTTCCTCAAAATCCACGCTCAGCTCAGGAGCAAACTCTGAGTTTTTAAGGAGCACTCCCCGCCCCTCACTAAGGCCCTGCTCAAAAGAAGGAAGCTCGCTTGGGCATGAGAGCTTGGGATAACGGATTGCCACAGGCTTTTTTGCATTCACGGCCCACATGAGGCAGAGGCTCAAATCAAGGGCAGTAGCTGGAGAGAGAAGAGCAATGTTGGGGACCGGGCGCAAAAGGGCTATGTCAAAGATTCCCTGATGAGTCTCCCCGTCATTGGGAACAGCCCCTGCCCTGTCAAACATAAAGATTACATGATGATTGGAAAGGGCAACATCGTGGATAATCTGGTCAATCGCACGCTGAATAAAAGTTGAGTAAATGGCCACCACAGGAATCATTCCGCCACAGGCAAGCCCGCCCGCAAAAGTAACGGCATGTTCCTCTGCGATTCCCACATCGAAAAACCTGTCCGGGTAATGGCGGGCAAAGGTGTCAAGGCCTGTTCCCTTTGACATGGCCGCCGTAATCGCCATGATTTTGTCATTCTTTTCGGCCAGAGCCATGAGAGTATTGTTGAAAGCCTCGGTAAAGCTAAGGCTGTCGAATTTTTCCATTTTTCCGTCAGAAATCTGGAAGGGGCCGACTCCATGGAAGCTTGCGGGGTCGTTTTCGGCAGGGGAATAGCCCTTGCCTTTTTTTGTATGGATATGAACGATTACCGGCTTCGGAAGGCGGCGTACACGGCGGAGATTATCTTCCAGTTTCTTTATATTGTGGCCGTCGAGGGGGCCTACATACTCAAATCCCAAATCGGCGAAGAAATTCGTGTTAAGGAAGAAGCCCTTCACAGCCCTTTTGAAGCGGTAAATGAGCTTTCCGATATGATGCCTTGAATTAGGAATTTTATCGACTATTCCGTCAACAAAGTAGCGGAAACGCTGATAAAATCCCGTCATGGTGAGGGAACTTAAATAGCGGGAAATGGCGCCGTTATTCGGGGAAATCGACATCTGATTGTCATTGAGGACGATGATAAGATTTTTTGAAAGCTGGCCTGCATGGGCAAGTGCCTCATAGGCCAGCCCGCCGGTCAGAGCTCCGTCACCGATAACGACGACAACCTTTCGGCTTTTGGGATTGCGTCCGGCCGCTCTCTGTTCTTTTTCGATTTTGTCCCAGGCAGTCAGAAGTCCCAGTCCCTGGGAAATTGAAGTTGAGGAATGGCCGTTGTCAAAATAATCATGCTGGCTTTCTACACGGCGGGTAAAACCTGAAAGGCCTCCGTGTTTTCTGAGAGAAGAAAAATCTTTGTAGCGGCCGGTCAGGATTTTGTGAGTGTAGCACTGATGGCTCACATCGAAAATTATCGCATCCTCGGGGCTGTCAAAAACCCGGTGAAGGGCAATAGTAAGCTCAACAACACCAAGGTTGCTGGCAAGATGCCCGCCGTTTTTTGCCACGGTCTCGATTATCCGCTTTCGTATTTCCTCACAAAGCCCCGGAAGCTCTTTTTCCGGAACTTTTTTTAAATCTGCCGGAGAAGCAATCTTTGAAAGAATCGTAGCCGAATCTCCTGTATTCTGATTTCAGTTCAGATACATCAGTATAAAAAAAAGACCGCGTAAAGTACGAAACTTTGGCGGTCTCTTTTGACAAAGAAGAATAGCTCAAAAGCCTGCTTTTAAGCAGAAAGGCTTGTCAAACTATTACTTACTCTTATGTCGGTTTCTTCTAAGCATCTTCTTTCGCTTATGAGTAGCAATCTTCTGACGCTTTCGTTTTTTTCCACAAGGCACGATGGCACTCCTTAGTCTCGAATTGGATTTATTATTAACAAAAGTTGCCCCTTAGTCAAGGGCTGCTTTTATATCCTGATTTATTTGTCTTCAATACGACGATACTGAATATCCTCGTTGAAGAGCTGTTTTGCTGCGAGAGAAACAACCTTTCCGTCATTCTCTTCGATGCGCTCGTCTTTTGTCATGGCAAGCTGATATGCACGATGGCTTGCCGCAACTGTAGCTTCATAAATATTGCCGCTGAATTTTACGGTCTTTTCCAAAGGAAAAATCATTATAACGCTATCCCCTTAAAGTGATTCTAATATTTTATAAGAAGTTATCCGTTGTGTCAATAATATTTGAAAGACAAAAGCCACCTTTTACAAAGGTTTCTTTTTTCTTTCAATCTTTTATCTTCCAAACCATTTTGTTTGCTTCTATAAAATACTGTATTTTTCCGGCTTCGTAGAGTCCTGAAAGATATGAGCGCAGGGTGCTTCCGATAAGGCAGTACTGGCTGGTCTTCAAGACGATTCCGCTCCTGTCTGCGACGGCCTTGAGCAAGTCTTCCATTGTTTTCGGGCTTTTCAGCTCATCCACAATCATGTCCTCGGTCTCCAAAATCGCAAGCAGGTTCAGCTCGGCGATTCCCTCTACGTTGTCCGTGATGTCGCCGTGCCCCGGAATGAAAAAATCAGCCTCATACTGAGAAATCTTCATCAGGGACTCTTTTGTCTTTGTCTCGTCGAGAAGATACTGAATCCAGTGTTTTTTGATTGAATTCCGCCCGGAGAGCACATCACCGGCAAAAAATACTTTCTTTCCGTCCGTGTCAGTCAGCAAAAAACCGACCTGATCGACATAATGCCCCGGAAGGGAAATCACTTCGAGGGAAATCTGGCCATCCTTGCAGGGAATTTTGATTTTTTCCTCGCCGTCAAAGACCCTTGTAACACGGCAGGCCTCGGCAAGCAGGTATTTCGAGCGTATGTCATGGATGGCTTTTCCGCCCCAGACAAGCTGGGTCTCAATCTCAGGGAATTCCATGAGATAGGCCTCCCCTTTTGAAGCCCAGACCTGACAGCCGGTCTTCCGCACCAGGAAGGAATTTCCGCCGCAATGGTCAGCATGGGAATGAGTGTTCAGAATGACCTTAAGGCTGTAATCAGGGAAATTCTCGCCGATAAAATCCAGGACCCTGGCACCGCTGGTCTCGTCATTGCCGGAATCTACTATATAGATACATTTTTCCCCGCTCTCAGACTCAAAGCGGATAAGGCCCAGGTTAGTCGGCATTTTAAGATAAGAGATATGAGATGTTAATTGCACAAGCTGTTCGTTAGTGACTGACATTGATTTTTCCTCATTATAGTGCTAGGGCATGGAGCACCGCGAAGCGTTCCGAAGGAATGAGCGTTAGCGAAGTGCGTAACGCCCGACCCGCAAAGCGGGGAGCACCCTAATTCCTAATTCCTAATTCCGCATTATTTACAAACTCTTCCTAATGTCCGTGATAATCAGCTGGGGAGTCTCAACGCCGTTAAAGCAGTTTCGCCCCACCTGATAAAGGACATCGACCAGATCGCCCTTGTCAAAATCCCTGTGCAGGCTCTCGGCCCCGCCCCAGTACATGGCCGGCCACTTAGTCCTTCCCAGGTCAAAAGTGAGCTTTAAGTGCTGCCGCTCAGTCTTTCCGATTACGGCGGCGTCACAAATTCTAAGGCTCCGGCTCATAAAAGTCAGCTCACGGTTTTCCTCGCCATAAGGCTCAAAATCATCGACAATCGAAAGCAAGTCAGGCTTTAAATAGTCGCTGGGAATCTCGGCATCAATGTTTATCTGCTCGGCCTCGGAAGAAGAAAGCTCTATTTCAGGAACGAATTTGTCCAGCGCCGCAAGGAAATCATTCAGCCGCTCCTTTTTGAAGGTAAAGCCCGCCGCATAAGCGTGACCGCCGTAGCTGACGAACAAATCCGACATTTTATCCAGCAAAGAAAGGACCTCAAAGCCCCGGCAGCTCCGCATTGAGCCTATTGCGTTCTCGTCAACAAAAGTGATTGCCATGGCAGGAATATCGTAGACATTCACAAGCTTGCCGGCGATTGTGCCCGACACGCCCCGGTTAATGCGCTCGTCGATAATCACGCAGAGCTTTCCGCCGTACTTCTCTATGCTCTCTTTTGCCTGCATGGCCGCATAATTCCAGCCCTCGCTGCCAAGAGCCTTTCGCTCATTGTTCATCTCGATGATTTTTCTGGCTATTTCGGTGCGTTTTCCGGCATCTTTTTCAAGGAAAAGCTCAAGGCCAATCTCAGGCTGCCCCAGCCGGCCTGTCGCATTCAGGGCCGGGTTTATGTTCCATGACAAATCAGTGGCGTTGATTCGCTTTCCCAGCAGCCCCTGCATTGAAAGAAGCTCACGCAAGCCTTCCCGGGCATTCCCCTTGTTCATGGAGGCGATTCCGTGGCGGATAAAGATTCGATTTTCATTTTTGAGCGGCATGATGTCCGCCAGGGCGGCCAGGGCCACGAGCTGCAAATCCCTCTCGTTGGCCTTTGCATATGACGGGAACTGCTTTAAAAGCTGGGCATTCACGAAAGTGACGAATATATTGAAGAAACCCTTGATTTCGGTATTCTGCTCCGGGTTGTAGCGGGCAAGCTTTGACTTTGACTTTAGGGATGTAAGGCTTTCCGTTGCCATAGAGGGGAAAAGCTTTGAAACCTCGCCCCGCAAGTCCATGAAGTTGAACTCAGCCCCATTTCCGAAAATCTGGGAGAGCAGAGAAGCCGTTGATTTTTCGTCCCAGACAAAAATCTGCTGGCCCCGCAAAAAATCCACGAGCTTTGTGTCGGAAATTGATGTCCCGGCCCTCACCTTGAGTGAAAGGCTTCCCTTTTCGACCAGGTTCTGTAGTTTGAGGACTTCGACAAGGCAGTCTTCCCCGTCCGGAGAAGCAGTCGCAGACAGAAGGGCGACCTCGTTCTTGTAAAGCCCGCTGGCAGCAAAACGAAGGGCTGTCACGACCTTATAAACGACGGCACAGCCTGAAATATCCTTGAAGGGGTAGCCGGAGTCCTCGCATTTTGGGTTTACGATAATCGCAGGGCTGGGCAAAACTTCTGGCGGCGTGTGATGATCAATTACGATTACATCCATGCCCTTTTCGGCGGCGTACGCTATTTCCTCCACATTGGAGATTCCGCAGTCAACCGTGATTACAAGGGAGCCGAAATTCTTCTCGAACTCGTCCACCGCGTTCTTGTTGAGGCCGTAAGGGTCCGTTCCGCCGGGGAGCCGCCAGCTGACATTGATTCCAAGTGAGGTGAGGCAGTCATAAAGAAGGGCCGTCGATGTGATTCCGTCAACATCACGGTCACCGAAAATCAGGACATTCTCACCCTCATCCTTTGCCTGCAAAATCCTGTCTACGGCATCCTCCATGTTCGCAAAAAGAAAGGGATTGTGCATGAAGCGCAAATCATCCTCAAGGAAGAACTGGACATCTGCCCCCTCTGTGATTCCCCTGCGCGCAAGAATGGCAGCCGTCAGGGCATTCACGCCAAATTTATCGTACAGCGAGCCAACATCCTCGCGTGTAATCTTCTTTTTAATCCAATTTTTCATGATAATTCCGACAAGAGATTAGCATAAAAAGAAAAAAAAATATATAGAAAAAATTTTTACTTTATTTCAATGTTATGTTATAATTTTTAGCATGGATTCGAATTACTACGACTTCCTGACAGGCTTACCGACAATGACCTACTTCTTTGAATTTTCTTCGTCACGAAAAGCCACCATTATAGAAAATTTAGGCCAGCCAGTCTTACTTTTCATAACCCTAAACGGGTTCAAGCCATACAACCAGAAGCACGGTTTCGCAAAAGGCAACGAACTGTTAAAATCTTTCGCCTCAATTCTCGCACAGCATTTTGACAACGAGAACTGCTGCCGCCTTGGAGGCGTTCATTTTGCCACCATAAGCGACGAGCGCTCACTGGAAAGCACTACAAGAAGTTTCATCGAAAGCTGCAAGTCGCTTAATTCAGATTTCGGAATATACCCGCACATAGGCATTTATCAGTACTCAAACGAAGATGTCAGCATCAATGTCGCATGTGACAGGGCAAAGCTTGCCTGCGACGGTCTCAAAAACGAGCGCACGGCCGGAATAAAATACTACAACCAGGCCATAAAGCACGCCGAGGAAAAGCACCGATACATAACCGAAAACCTGAACAAGGCTATCAGCGAACGCTGGATTACGGTCTATTACCAGCCTATCGTGCGTGCAGTCAACGGCAAAGTCTGCGATGAGGAAGCCCTTGCCCGCTGGGCCGACCCTGTCAAAGGTTTCCTGTCGCCCGCAGATTTCATCCCGATTCTCGAAGAAGAAAAACTTATTTACAAGCTGGACCTGTATGTCCTGGAGCGGGTTCTCGAGAAAATGAAGTACTTTGAGTCAATCGGCATAACCGCCGTCTCGCAGTCAATCAACCTTTCCCGCTCTGATTTCGAAGTCTGTGACATCGTGGAGGAAGTCCGCACAAGGGTTGATATTTCAGGCATTCCCCGGAGCAAAATCAACATAGAAATCACCGAGAGCGTAATCGGAAGCGACTTCGACTTCATGATGAAGCAGATTATACGCTTCAAGGAACTCGGTTTCGCCGTCTGGATGGACGACTTTGGCTCCGGCTACTCTTCCCTCAATGTCTTAAGGGACATTCCCTTCGATCTCATAAAATTCGACATGAGCTTCATGCGCAATTTCGACAAAAAAGACAACGGAAAAATAATCCTCGCCGAGCTGATGAAAATGGCATTCGCTATCGGCGTCGACACAATCTGTGAGGGAGTCGAGACCGAGGAGCAGCTTCAGTTCCTTAAGGAAATCGGCTGCTCCAAGATTCAGGGCTACTATTATTGCAAGCCGATTCCCATTGAGCAAATCATCGAGCGAATCGAAAAGCAAATCAACATAGGCTTTGAGAATCCCCTCGAAACCCGCTATTTTGAGGAAATAGGCCGGGTAAACCTTCAGGACCTCACGGTAATCACTTATGGGAACGAAAAGGACTTCAGCAATATCTTCAACACCCTTCCCCTTGCCATTATCGAGCTAAAAAAAGAAAGCATACACTTTGTCCGGACAAACCAGTCCTACCGTAACTTTTTCCAGCGCTTTTTCAGCATAGGAATCACAGGCAAAGACATCCCGACCATAGAGATTATGAGGACCGGCGGAGGCTCATTCCACGAAGTGGTTCAGCAAGTTGCAAAGGACGGCGCCTGCTCCTTCATCGAGGATACTCTTCCTGACGGATCCATCGCAAATTATTTCGTCCGTAAGCTCACGGAAAATCCTAATGCTGGCACAATTGCCCTTGCGGTCGGAGTTCTCTCTATCAGGGCAGCCTCACAGGGAACGACCTATGCCAACATAGCAAAGGCCCTTGCAGCCGACTACTTCGACATTTTCTATGTCAACATGGAGACAAACGAATTCACAGAATACAAATCTGTGCTTGGTGAAGAAATCATGACAAAAGAAAGGCACGGAAACGATTTCTTTAGCGAAGCCCTGCTGTCAATTCCAAAGCTTATTTACACAGAAGACCGGGATATGGTCCTTAACAACTTCACAAAAGAAAAAATACAAAAAGAGCTTGATGAGCACGGAACCTTCGCCCTGTCCTACCGCCTCGTTTCTGAGGACGGAACGCCATTCTATGCGAATGTAAAAATCATGCGAATGCACCAGAAAGGCAAATTCGTCGTGGTCGCCGTAAGCAACATCGACTCCCAGATGAAGCAGAGACAGGCACTGGAGCAGGCAAGGCAGGAACAAATCGCCCACTCAAGGCTTCTCTCCCTCTCAGGTGACTTCATAGCCATGTATGTGGTTGACCCTGTAACGGAAGAATTCACAGAATACAGCTCTGCCAGTGCTTACGATGAGTTTAACCTTCCCAAGCATGGAAGCGATTTCTTTGCCGTAACACGGAAAAACGCCGAAAAGGCCCTCTTCAAGGATGATATCGCAGGCTTCCAGAAAGTCTTCACAAAAGAAAACATCCTTCAGGAAATCGAAAAACGGGGTATATTTACATTCTATGGCCGCCTCATGCTAAAAGGCGAGGCGACCCCCTACAGCGTAAGAGTCTCGAAGGTCAAGGAAAACGGCGAGGACAAGCTTATCGTAGGAACCAGACTCTAGCCTTTAAATCTTACCAGCTTTTTTATCACTAAGGATTAAGTTTCGCAAGGCCTCAACAGCGACAGTAATCGCCGCCTCTGTGTCGTGAGCCTGCTTATTGGGCAAGCCTTTCTTTGCCCTCTCCTGGTTTGCCACAACCAAAAAGCATGAGCCAACCCTGACACGCATGAAAAGCCCGGCAATAAACAAGGCCGCGCTCTCCATCTCGCTTGCAAGACAACCCATGCGGAGCCAGGCCTGCCATTTGTTCTCAAGCTCGTAGCTCACCGGCATAATCTCAGGCTCATGCTGGCCGAAGAAAGAGTCCTTGCACTGAACAACGCCGACATGATGGGGCACATTCAGTTTTTTGGCGGCAGCGGCAAGAGCGTTCACGCAGTCGATGTTTGCGACGGCAGGATACTCGATCGGAGCGAATTCCCGGCTTGTGCCTTCCATGCGTACGGCTCCTGTCGCAATAACGATGTCACCGCCCATTACATCTTCCTGCATACCGCCGCAAGTTCCCACCCGGATGAAAGTGTGGGCGCCGCATTTAACAAGCTCGTCAATGGCAATGGAAGCAGAAGGACCGCCTATTCCTGTTGATGTTACGGAAACCGGAACTCCCTCAAGAGTACCTGTGTAAGTTGTGTATTCCCGGACATCAGCGACAAGCCTTGCGTTTTCAAAATGCCCGGCGATCTTCGCGCACCTTTTCGGGTCGCCCGGCATAATAACATATTTTCCGATATCATTTGGCCCGACTCCAGTATGATACTGCTTTCCAGAGCCCTCAGTGTAATCAACCATAAATCAACCTCCAATTTAATCTGTGCAATCTGTGTAATCTGTGGTTTTATAAAATCCCTATCCCTGATTCCAGAGAATTCAATTTTGAGCCGCAATTCTGCTCTATTAAATTATACACCAGGTTTTTCATTTCCAAAAGAGTTTTTCCTGACACCGTGATATTTCGCACATCCCTGGGGCTGAGCGAGCTTATAGCCTCAAGGTAAGTGATTGCAGGCTTAGAAAGATAAAAACTGCCTTTTTCCATACTCGAGCAGTCCGGGCAGCAGAATCCGTTCTCAAAGGGCGAAAAAGTGTATCTTTGGGAAAGAGAATCGCTGGTGAATTTCGTCGAATGAAGGGAAATACCGCAGCTGCAGCATACGGCAGAATCAGGCCGCACGCCAAGAAGGGCGAGATAGCGCCACAAAAAACGGATGAGGCCCAGCCGGGAATCATCCTCGCTGGAAAGCTCAATCCCGTCAAGGAAGCCGTTCACGATTCTCCAGGCCTCTTTTGAAGAACCGGCGCACCTGGTCTTAATCAAAATCTCAGTGACAAGGGAGGAAGCATAAGTCTTAAAAAGATTTTCCCGGAAGGAAAGGTGGCAGTTTTTTACATCGAAGTCGGTGATTTTTGTCTGCTTCTTGACCTCGTCCCGGTAAAGATAAATCACGCCGGAATTCATGGGCGAAACGAGGGAGCGCAATTTTGACTTGGGCCCGCCATAAAGGGTGGCAAAATGGATTCCCTCGTCAGGAGAAAAAATAGTAACCCGACGATTGTTCTCCCCGGAGATTTGAGTAGATAAAATTAAAGCCGGCATAGAAATATTACGCATAAGAAAGTGGAAAGTGGAAAGTGGAAAGTGGAAAGCAGAAAGCCACCAATTCCTAATTCCGCATTCCGAATTCCTAATTATTAATTATCTGAACGCCTGCACTGGCCCCAATCCGTGAAGCCCCGGCCTCAATCATGGCACAGGCCTCTTCCCAGTTATGAACGCCACCGCTTGCCTTTACTCCAAGCCTGTCGCCTACAGTTTTTCGCATGAGAGACACGGCATGGACTGTAGCCCCGTTGGGAAGGAGCTTTCCGTCCTGGTCTTTGAGTATGGCAAAGCCGGTGGAAGTCTTTACGAAATCAGCCCCGGCCTTTTCAGCGCACTCGCAGCATTTGACGATTTCTTCATCAGTCAGGTAGCAGGTCTCAAGGATCACCTTGACTATGATTTTCGGGTCACCTGGAAGACAGACATCATTCACGGCGCAGCGAACCGCATAAATGTCCTCAAAAACATCGTCCCACTGGCCGTCTTTCACGAGGCCCAGGTTGACTACCATATCGACCTCACGGGCGCCCTCGTCAACCACAAGCCCGGCCTCGCTGGCCTTGTCATCGATTGAGACAGAGCCAAGGGGAAAACCGACCACAGTGCAGACTTGGACATCGCTGCCCTCAAGCAGACTGGCCGCAAGAGGAACATAAAAAGGATTAACGCAAACCGAGGCGAAGCCGTATTTTTTGGCCTCCTCGCATAATTTCTCGATGTCTTTTCTGGTCGCACAAGGATTGAGGTTCGTGTGATCAATCATGGAAGCGACCTTTTTGATGTTTTCTGAATTCTTTTCCATAAGAAAGATTCTACCACAGTAAAAATTTTCTTTCAATTTTATCGCTGGTCCTTACGCCTCTGTTACCTATGACTAATTCGACAGTTAGCAATACCTAATTCGACTTACAAACCCTTGTTTTCTGATTTTTTCAATATTATACTAAGACCATCAAATTTTTATCGAGAGGTAACTAACTATGGCAATGAAAATTGATCCAAGCGTATGCGTAAACTGTGGAACTTGTGAGCCTGACTGCCCGGTCGGAGCAATCTCAGAAAACGACGGACACCGCGAAATCGACGCATCAAAATGCGTAAGCTGCGGAACATGTGCTTCTGAGTGCCCTGCAAGCGCAATCAGCGAGGCATAAGTTTT
>CAMOEE010000070.1 GCA_946611835.1 uncultured Treponema sp.
TAACCTGACGGAATTCCTCTGCTTTCATTTCGAGCATTGGGATTCGTTTGATGATTCCAGCATTGTTTACGAGAATATCGACTACGCCGACATCTTTCTCGATTTTTTTAACTGTTTCCTGAACAGCAGCTTCGTCTGTAACATCACAGATATATCCGTGAACATCTTTGATACCAGCTTCTGCATAGTTCTTGAGACCATTGTCGAGCTGTTCCTGTCCGCGGTCGTTGAAAACGATTTTTGCGCCAGCTGCAGCGAACGCTTTTGCGATTGCGAAACCGATGCCGTAAGAAGCACCTGTAACCCAAGCAATTTTGCCAGTAAGGTCAAAATCCTTCATTTTGAATTCAGCCATTCTGAAAAATCCTCCAAAATAAATTTAGAATTTGGAAAACCAAATTCAGCTAGAATAAAGATATAAAACAAATCTGTTAAGGTCAATGTGTTTTTTGCTGTAGGAGGGCAATTTTTTCAGATTCAAGCTCGCTTGCGAAGGCTCCGACTTCAGAATTGAGGCGCATAAAATCCTGCAAATTCTGCTGAATTACGACGCACTTGTTCTGAAAATTGTCCGGGAAGACCGTGAAAGTCTGGAAAGCGTGCTCGATTGTTGATTTGCCATTATTGAGGTCCCCGAAAATCACTTCTTTGTCATTTTTGAGAGAGAGCATTGCTTCATTGTCTCTGGCGATTGAACTTGTGAATTTTTTGAGCATTTCACCGGTATCGTTGATAAAGCTTTCGAGGACTTCCTGCATGTTGTCCAGAGAGGAGTTTGCGGAGTTGATTAGGTTATCCATGTCAGTGACAGAATCCTGAACTGATTTGATTGCCTCGTTTTTGGAAACTTCGATTTGCTGAAGGATTCGGACATGGTGAAGCCGGTTCATAACAGGACGCAGGCTCTCGAAAACCGAGTAGATTGATTTTGCCCGTGATGTAATACTCTGGCTGCATGCGTGCAGGTCTTTTTGAACAAGATGGTAGTTAGAGAACTCAGAAATCATTGACTGATACTTTTCGATAACGGAAGAAATTTGTTTTAAAAGATTGTCGTTGCCGAATGCATGGTTATTGAGGAATCGGGACTCGAATTCCATGCGGGAGTTGTCGCCCTGGTCAAGAATGTCGATGACCTGTCCCCAGTTCCCCGCAAAAGTCATGCAGTTCTGTGAAAAGATTGAGGAAATCCTTGAGATGCTGGAATATGCCCTGTCAAAAGCGGAGATTGCGAAATCCAAATCGCTTTGTGGTTTTGTGAAATCAGTACCGCTTTTTTCAAGCTCGCTGAGGGCGGAAGAGGCCGCTTTAAATTCAGCCTTAATGGCAGCTTTGTCACCGAGAACGGTGCTTGTTTTTTCGATTGAGGGGTAGATTTCGGATACCTGATTTTCGATGCTTGAAATCACCGGGGTTACATTTGAAATCATGTGCCGGATTTCCGAAGAACATTCTGAATCTTTTGAGGCTATTGTCTTCTGTGTGCTGATTATGCCCGTGAAGATTGCTTTGAGCGAGTTGATTTGTTCGAGAAGCTCTTTTTCTTCTTCAAAAAGTTTGTCGGAATAGAGGAACATGTCTTTTGAAAGACGCTGCAGGTTCTCCGTGATTCGGCTGAAGGCAAGTCCTTTTTCGCCCGATTTGACAGATATAACCATAGCGTTGAGGGCAATCAGCTCCATCTGCTCGGAATCTTCTTTTATTTCGGCAATCATCTTGTCGAGGGATTGGAGGTCTGAGATTTTTTCGTTGAGCTTGTCAAAAATCGGTGTGTATCGTTCGCTGAAACTGGCGGCAGTCTCACTCGTTTTGGCTCCGGAATCCAGACCTGCCCCAATAGAAGAAATTTCAGTATGAATCTTGCTAAGGACGGAGGGGGCGTTGCGGTTTGTTAGCTGCGGAAAAAGTAATTCCAGCTGATGAAAAACAGATTCGAATTTTGTGTTGAGGGAATTAAGCTGGGAAAGCGCGGTTGTGACATTCATATCTTAATATTATAAGGGCAATTTCACGAAATACAATTAAAATTTGGTATTATTCTGTTGGAAAGAAAGAAGATATTTTGTTATCTTTAATGCATGAAGAAAATTTCAGTATTTTTCACAGTGTCTTTTTTGTTTTTGTTTCTTTCATGCTCAAAGCCGGGTGATTTGACAATCGGGCGGGCGATGAAAGCCTATCAGTCACAGAACTATGAGGAAGCCCTGAATCTTTTTAATACGGCCCTCGAAGAAGAGACAAATTATTCTCCGGAATTGATTTACAATTTTATTGCGACGATTTATCTGCAGGAAGATGACCTGGAGAATGCCGTAATCTATCAGGCAAAGTCCTGCGAGCTTCATCCTGATTACCGGAATCTTGTTTCTCTGGGAATGACATATCATCTTTTGAAGCGGGACGATGATGCGGTTCTGGCCTACAAAAAAGCTGTAGAGCTGAACCCGGAAAAAGGCGAAGCTTTGGCAAGTCTCGGCGCTCTCTATTTGGGCCAGGGAAAATACACAGAAGCCGTAGAAAACCTGAAAAAAGCCGCCGAATACGAACCAAAAATAGCCGTGATTCATGCGAATCTGGCAGTGGCTTATGCTGCCCAGGGCAAGACAGAAGAAAGCGAGGCCGAGTTCAAGCGGGCAGAGGAATTAAAGTGTAAAGACCTGGAAGAATTCCGGGAAAGAGCCACCTCTATGCAAAAACAGTGAGTCAAGCTTTTGGAAGTGTTAGAAAATGCAAAAAAAACGGTCGGAAGCGAGGTTGCGACACAAATCCACTTGAACTCTATGCAAAAACAGTGAGTCAAGCTTTTGAACAGTAGGGAAAATGCAAAAAAATGGCTGGAGTCGTGGTTCTGACTAAAACTCGCTTGAACTTGTTCACCGCGAGTTTGTAGGCAGGTTCACGACGGGAAGCCATTTTTTTGTTTTAGGCGAATAATCCCACAAAAACAAGATTCGCTGTTGACATGTTACCGAATGTTCGGTATATTCTTGTTACCGTCTGTTCGGTAACACTATGGCAAGAAGCGAAAATTCAAAACCAACAAAAGAACTTATTCTCGATGCGGCGTTTTCCTTTCTGGAACAGCCACGCTACACCTCATTTTCGATGAACGAGCTGGCCGCAAAAGTAGGAATCACAAAGCCTGCGATTTACCGTCATTTTGCGAGTAAAGATGTGCTTCTTGATGCCATGGAGAACCGAATTGTGGATAATATGTCGGTCTTCTTAAAAGAAATTTCTTCTTCGGACAGGCTGATTGCGAAAAAATCTCTGGCAGGTCTCATTGACTACTTTATCAAAAATCCTACCCACATCAATTATTTTATCGCGCAGATGTCATCCACCCCGAACTACGAGGAGCTGCTTTACAAGAAACTTTACGAGCGGGATGTCTCATTTGAGAAGGCTGATAACGGGAATGCCTATCTCGAAAGCTTCCGCAAGGACATGTGCAGGTTTTCCCAGCATGTTTATTGCGGAATGACGATTTTTTATTTCGTGAAGGTTCTAGAGCGGCTGAGAAAGTGCGGAAAAATTAAAGAAACCCCCGAAAATTTCGGCGGCAAAATCGTAAATCTTATGATGGAAGGTCTTTCCGGCAACACAAAAGAAAATGATGCCTTTCATCCTGGAAAAATTTCCGAAGAGAGGAAGAAAGAACTTATAGACCTGTGCCAGATTGAAGAAAAAGTCTTCCCCGAAGAAAACAGAATCTTCACTGCGCTGGCTGCGGTAATCGAAAAATACAAGGTGCCGGGTGTTACGGTCGAACGGATTGCGACGGAACTGGGAATGGCAAAAAGCTCCCTCTACGAGTATTTTGAAAACAAAAATCAGATGATAAAAACTCTGGTCAACAAGGAATTGCAGCTTTTGCAGACGATTATTATCGAGAATTCCGTTGAGGCTAGGGATTTTACGGAATATGTTTATGTCCTCATGGTGAGCGAGCTGGAGTATTTTACTCACCGTCCGTCGATTATCCCGATTTGCGGCTGGCTTCTGATGGGCGGCGAGGACATTTCAAAAAGCAAAATTGAGGATTGTGAAGTTGAGGGCGAGGCTTCACCCTGGGAAAAACGGCTCCCTGACAGGGGAACATCGCCGGATCTTGGCTTTCCTTATCAGGCGGATGTAATCACAGGCTGGATAAAATGCCTGCCGCTTGCATTTCTGGTTGAGGCGAAGGGAAAAAATCTCAGTATTGAACAACGCATGGAAGGGTTCATGCACACGATAGATTACATCTTGAATGGAATCAAATGAAAATGCGGAATGCATGATTCAGAATTCCTAATTATGGAGGAAAATGTAGATGAAAAAGATTTTTGCTCTGATTTTGATTGGATTTACGGCAGCAGCTTTCGCTCAGGAAGCTAAACCTGCGGAATCCGAGGCCAAATCTGAGGTCGTAACTCTTTCGATTGATGAGGCTGTGGAATATGCACTCAAAAACAGCCGCACGCTCAAAAGCAACGATATAGACCTTGAATTGAAGGCTCGGGCTTCAAAATATTCATGGAATGTTTTTTTGCCAAATGTTCAGGCGAGCGGAACTATGAGCCGTGCGAGTGAATATAATCCTTCTTCAGCAGTAACGACGGCTGCCATAAACGGTGCGCTTTTGAAGAACAATTTGTACAATACACTTCCTGTAAAAACAGATTACGACAAGGAAGAAGACCGCTGGTCAACTGTTGGAAATATTTCTGCCAGCTGGACTTTCACTCCGGCGTATATCGCAAAAATCAAGGTTGCTAAGGCTCAGTATGAGGCAGGAAAAGTTTCCTGGGAGCAGAGCCAGAATGAGACAATAACTAACATCAAAAAATTGTATTACGGACTTCTTTTGCAGCAGGAAAACCTTAAAATCAAAAAGACAACTCTGGAAAATGCCCGCCAGCGAATGAATCAGGCGGCCACTAACTTCAATAACGGCTCAATCCCGGAAATCCAGTATTTGCAGACCCAGGTAAACTACGAGAACACAAAGCCTGAGGTTGATAGTGCGGAACAGGCTTTTGTTCAGCAGATGGACTTGTTCGCTTTTATGATTGGTATGCCGGTCGGAACAAAAATCGAGCTTACAAGCACAATCGAGCCTCAGTTTGTCGATGTTAACAGCGAGGAGCTTTTGCAGAAATACGCAGACAATGACTTGCAGATTCAGGCTCTCAAAAAGAATATGTCTGCGGCAAAACTTGGAATCAGCGCTTCAGAGCTTGCGACATGGCTTCCGGTTCTTTCATTGAACTATTCCTGGCAGCCTGTCTATATTGGTTCTGAGGGTGCCTGGCATTTCTACAAAGATTTGGGTTCGGACGAAAAATGGTACGATTCAGGAAGCCTTTCTTTGACCCTGGCCTGGAACATCACGAACATGCTTCCATGGTCATCTAACCGCCAGCAAGTCAAGGACTACAGACAGCAACTCAAACAGCTGGAGCTTTCAATCGAAACTCTCAAAGAGAATCAGAAAGTTCAGGTGCGAAAGGCTGTTGATACCCTCAATCAGGCCCGCGAGCAGATTGACGCCATGGGGCGAAATGTAAGCCTTGCGCAGAGAGCTTACGATATGACAGCCCGCTCTTACCGAAACGGTACGACGGAGCTTCTTGACTTGCGTGATGCCGAAACTTCCCTCAATCAGGCTAAGCTCGGCTTAATCAACCAGAAATTCCAGTACATCTCGGCTTTGATGGACCTGGAAAATACTCTCAATACGAAATTGACTAAATAAACTGGAGGAAAATATGAAAAGATCAGCAAAAGCAGTAGTGACAATCGCTTCAATGGCTGCGGCATTCACTTTTATGAGCTGCGGACCTAAAAAAGCGGCTAACGAAGAAGAAAAAGAGGTTGAGACACTTTATGCGGTCTCTACATACAAAACCGTTAAGGGAAATCTTGATGATTATCTCGAATTCGGTGGTGATGTGGCTTCTGTAAACGAGGTCATGGTTTTGCCGGATCAGGGTGGAAAAATCACCAATATTCTTGTTAAGGTCGGTGAAATGGTCAAAAAAGATCAGGTAATCGCCTATGTAAACCCCCTTCGTGCAGGCGTTGTTTATAACGACAGTCCGGTAAAGGCTCCGATTTCAGGCCGCATCACTTCGCTCCCGGTAACTGTCGGCTCAACTGTCTCTCAGTCTTCTTCTGTAGCAAAAGTTGCCCGCACGGATGAGCTTGAAATTCGAATCAATATTGCAGAGCGTTTCATCAGCCGAATTACAAACGGCCAGAGCGCAACAGTCACATTTGACGCATATCCCAGCGTAGTTTTCGGGGCAAAAGTTTTTGAAGTCAGCCCTGTCCTTGACACTTCAACCCGAACCATGGGCGTAAAACTCCGCCTCAATCCCCCGGATTCAAGGGTAAAAGTCGGTATGTACGGTCGTGTACGCCTTGTAACAGACAGCGTTAAAAATGCCATTGTCCTCCCTTCTTCTGCCCTCGTTACCAGAGAAGGAAAAGATTATGTTTTTGTCATCACCAGCCCTAAATCTGGCAAAAATGCAGCTGTGGTCGGCCTCAAGCCTGTAACAAAGGGCATTTCGGTTGACAATAATGTTGAAATCACAAAGGGGCTTGAAATCGGTGAGGAAGTCGTTATCAAAGGCCAGACTCTTCTCAACGACGGCTCAAAAGTTAATGTCGTTTCATCTAAATAGGAGATTTTATGACTTTATCTGAAAGATGTGTAAATAAGCCGACAACGACATTCCTCATTTTCTTGATGTCTGTTTTGCTCGGTATTTATTGTGTGTTTAAGCTCCCGGTCGATATGTATCCGGACATGGATTTGCCCTACATGGTCGTCTACACAAGCTACAGCGGTGCCGGCCCTGAAGAAGTAGAGCAAAGCTTAACCCGAACAATGGAAAGCTCTCTTTCTGGACTTTCCGGCCTCAAAAAGTTGCAGTCACGCTCAATGTCAGGTGTCAGCCTGATTATTCTCGAAATGAATTACGGCGTTAACCTTGATGCCACTGCAAATGAAATTCGCGATAAAATCGATTTGGTGCGAAGCTATCTTCCTGATGATGCTTCTTCGCCAATTACAATCAAACTTGACCCCTCAATGATGCCGATTATGACCCTTTCTCTGAGGGGAAGCCGAACTCCAGAGGAGCTTCGCACTTATGCGGAAGATGTTGTTCAGCCTCGCCTGGAGCAGCTTGATGGCGTTGCTTCTGCAAAAGTATCTGGTGGCCGTGAACGCTCAATCAATGTTGACATTCCCCGAGACCGCCTTGAAGCCTACGGACTTTCAATCTCAACGGTCGCCCAGCTTATCGGTGCTCAGAATATTCAGTCTTCTGGCGGTACGATTACTTCTGGAGACACAAACTATACAATCAAGACCAGCGGTAAATACCAGTCGCTTGACGATTTAAAGAACACCGTAATTTCATACAAACCTTCTGCTGAAGGACAGATTCGCACAATCCGCCTCCGTGATGTCGCCGATGTTTACGACGGTTACAAAAAGGAATCGACACTTGCCTATCTTGACGGCGAGCCTTGTGTAGTACTCATGGTTCAGAAGCAGTCAGGAAAGAATTCAGTTACTGCGGCAAGAAATGTACGCAAGACAATTCCTTCAATCAAGGCTGAGCTTCCAAGCGATGTAGAACTTGTTGAAACTTCAAACACAACAGACATCATCGAACAGACAATCAATGAGGTTGTCAAATCCGTAGTTCAGGGAGCCTTGCTTGCAATCCTTGTTTTGATTATCTTCCTTCGCTCTATAAAGTCTACGATTATCGTCGGCCTTTCAATTCCGATTTCAGTTTTCATTACCCTCATGCTCATGTACTTCCAGGGCTTAACCTTGAACATGATTTCCCTTGCAGGTCTCTTGCTGGGTATCGGTATGCTGGTTGATAACTCAATCGTTGTTCTGGAGAATATTTACGCCTATCGTCAGAGGGATGCAAAACCCCGCGTGGCTTCAATCCTGGGTTCTCAGGAAATGGTCATGTCAATCACCGGCTCTACCCTCACCTCAATTTGTATCTTCGCCCCAATGCTTATGTTCAAGAAAACTCTGGGCATCATGGGTCAGATGTTCAACGATCTGGCATGGACGATTATCTTCTCGCTCACCTGTTCTCTGCTCGTCGCCATGTGTCTTGTTCCGGTTTTGACTTCAAAATACCTCAAAATCGACAAGATTGACACCACGAAAAAAGGCGAAGGAAAACTTGCAAACTTCACATTCACGCTCAACAGCATTTTCAACAATTTCTTCGCAAAACTTGATGAAAAATATGCCAGGGGCGTAGCTTTCGTTCTCCACCACCGAAAGATAAGCCTTTTGAGCCTCGTTGCCCTTCTGATTCTTTCATTTGCTTCTATTAAGGTAATCGGATTTATCTTCATGCCGTCATCTGCCGCAAACTCCGTGGCCGTTGAATTCACCCTTCCACAGGGAACCAAAATCGACATCACTGACGACACAATGCACGAATTCGAAAACATCGCCATGCAGGAGCTGGTGGGTGTAAAATACAGCACCATGACCGTAGGCGGTACAAGTATGTTCAGTGCCGGTACTGAAACAAACAAAGGCTCAATCACCTTTACACTTTATCCGCCGTCAGAACGACTTCCGGGCTACGACAATGAAAAATCGGCAAAGGCAAAACTCAGGAAGCACTTCAATTCCTTCCCGGGCACCGATTTGGCCTTCTCGGCAGGAGCAAACCAGGCTTCTTCTTCAAGTGATATCAATGTCTCAGTAAAGAGCAACGACCTTACACTCGTCCGCCAGTATGCGGCAATGGTTGAAAAGCTCCTCAAGGAAAAAGGCACTGACTTCGTTCAGGAAGTTACCTCCGACCAGGAAGACGGTTTGCCAGAAGCTACGATTACAGTTGATCGTGACAAAATGTACGAATTCGGCCTTAACATTCATTCGGTCGGCGCTGAAATCAACGGTGCAATCAACGGAACTACGGCCAGCCGCTACACCGACAAAGGTAAGGACATCGATGTAATCGTCCGCCTTTCTGCTGATGACAAAAAACGACTGGATGATTTGGACTCAATTTCAGTTGTCAACTCTCAGGGCTTAAGGATTCCTCTTTCAAGCTTTGCCCGATATGAGGAAACCACCGCTCCAGTAACGATTTACCGTGAAAACCAGGCCCGTATCGTCCATGTAAAGGCAAACCGTGTTGACGGAATGTCGTTGGGCGTTTGTCAGGATGCCGTAAAGAAACTCATTGCTGATAACATTCCAAAAGATGATGCCGTAACGGTTTCTCTGGGTGGTTCAATGGAAGACTTAATGGAAGCCGTTGTCAACTTCGGTATGATTATCATCATGGCGGCCTTCCTCGTATTCGTCGTCATGGCTTCTCAGTTTGAGTCTCTCCTTGACCCATTCATCGTTATTCTTACGATTCCGCTTTCATTCATCGGCGTAATCATGATTTACGGTATCACAGGCACACAGCTCAATGTGGTAACGATTATGGGTATGCTGGTCTTGATTGGTACAATCGTAAACAACGGTATCGTTCTTGTCGACTACACCAACCTGCTCCGCAAACGAGGCATGGAACTTGAAGAGGCATGTATTGAGGCTGCAAGAAACCGCTTGCGACCAATCCTCATGTCTACTTTGACTACTGTTATTTCTCTTGCGCCTATGGCATTCTTCCCGGGTGAGGGTTCTCAGTCAATGCAGCCAATCTCGCTCACAGTATTCGGTGGAATGACATTCGGTTCATTGATGACGCTTTTCATCATGCCTACTATTTACTTCATCTTCAACAACCGAAGATTAAAGAAAGCGGAGAAAAAGCGACGAAAGCAGCTCATTAAAGACGGAAAACTCAGCGTTAAGGATGTAAAAATGAGCCGGGCAGAGGAAAAAGAACGCAGAAAGGCCGAAAAAAAGCGGGCAAAGCTCGAAGCAAAGGCGGCCAAGGCTGCAAAAAATCTGGAGGAGTTCAAAAATGGGTTATCTTGAGAACATAAAAATTCATGCCGGCGTGCAGAAGAGAGTTGAGATTATTTTCTCTCAGGCTGTCGAAGAAGACTTTGTTGCCGAATTCAAGGAGCAGCAGGTCGGACTCAAATATACAAAACTTGCAAATGTCATGGGAGCGGGATTCTCAAACCCGCGCCTTGGAGACGCAATCTGGCCTCAGCTCAACATGATGTACATCATCTACTGCAGTGAGGAAGATTGTGCCAAAATCATTGCAATCGTAGAAAAACTCCGTGAGCAGTACATGGGCGAGGGAATTGCCTGCTTCGTGAGCGAGTCAACCGAGGTCTAGCCTATGGCAATCCTGACATTTACAAGGCAGATTGGCTCTTATGGCGACGAAATAGGTATGATGGTTGCCCGCCGTCTGGGTTACATTTTTTACGACAAAAATGAAATCGAAAAGCGAATCATTGCGAAAGGTCTGCCAAAAGAAGAATTCGTGAAATTCGACGAACGCAGGCCAAGTTTTCGCGACAGGTTCACAAAAAGCCGTGACAGGTACCTCAATTATCTGAGTGCCGTAATTCTGGAAATCGCAGCACAGGGAAACTGTGTCATCATGGGACGGGGAGCCTTTCTCTTTTTGAGGGATGTCCCCGGCCACATTGCCCTTCGTTTCGTCACAACGCCTGAACAGAGGCTTATCAATATAAAGGAAATGACCGGCTTTACGAATGACAAGGCTGCCCTGAAATTTATAAATACTTCCGACAAGAGGCAAAGGGATTTTTACAAAAGCTGCTTCAAGTACGATTTGTCCAACCCTACCACGCTTCACGCAACGGTTAATACGGCTCTGGTTCCGCCTGATATGCTTTCTGAAATGCTTATCACAGGTATCAAGAGCTATATCACTCCGGAAATTGAGCTTGAAGACAAAAAAAGGGTCAGGGAATTGATTCTTGCTCAGGAAATGACAAATAAGCTCATTTTCGAGCATGGTCTTCACATTGATGACTTGTGGATTAAGGTTCGGGAAAATACGATTACCCTCCATGGCCTTACATCTTTCCATGCGACGGTTGAAAGGGCTGTAACAATCCTGGAAAGCGAATATTCCGGCTATGAAGTCAAGTCAGAAATTCGCTGCGTTCAGGACACAAGGTTCAGCAAGGCATAGGGGGCTACCCGCTAAAGCGGGTCGGCTGTTCCGCAGTTCGCTATCCGCTCAGCCTCTTCCCTCACTCCCTTACGGTCGTTCAGTCCAGTGGCCGCCTGCGGCGCTGCTCCATAGCCTAGCCCAGGTAGCTTTCAAAAACCTTTTTATAATCTTCAACGCTCTCCGCCGCTACGATTTCCTTGCGGAGGGCGGCACTTCCTT
>CAMOEE010000071.1 GCA_946611835.1 uncultured Treponema sp.
GACTGTGTAGCATCACGCAAAACAAGTTCAGAAATACCAATTTTCTTAGCCATTTTTTATCCCCTAAATTATTGTTTTTCGTGCAAAGCCGTTGCGATTGCGGCAACGATTGCATTTTGGTCAACTGCAGGTGCGGCTGACGGAACATCTGCTTTCGGCTCTTCTTTGTCGAGACCAGCTGCATGAACGAAAATACGGAGACCGTTCATACAGATAATCATAACGACAAGAAAGCTGAAAACAACACACATACCGAGCAGAGTAAGGATAATACTCTGGTTAAGCATTTCAGCGATTGTCATAATTCCTCCATAGGATATGATTCGTAAAATAAGAATTTGAAAACAATTATAGATGATTTAAGACATTTACTCAATGTGAAGAAAGGGGAATTTAGAAAGAATTTTCATGGGGGTACGGGGGCAGAGCCCCTGTAGAGGGGGCAGGCGGAAATACCCGAACGAAGAGGAAGTGACAAGGCTTGCCTTGACATTTCCGCGTAGTGAGTGGTATTGCAGCCGAGGGGGAGCCTTCCCCCTTTGTAAAATTTAAATTTGACTTTTGGGAAATCTAATTTAGAATTGAATAATCAGCTTTTCCGGAGGTACTAAATGGAAAACATTAAGGGAACACAGACCGAAAAAAACTTGCAGACAGCTTTCGCTGGCGAATCTCAGGCACGAAACAAATATACTTACTACGCAAGCAAGGCTCGCAAAGACGGCTTCGAGCAGATTGCCGACATTTTTGAGGAAACAGCCAGAAACGAAAAAGAGCATGCAAAAATCTGGTTCAAGCTTCTTCATGACGGGGACATTCCTTCAACAGCAGACAATCTCAAGGACGCTGCTGACGGCGAGAACTACGAATGGACTGACATGTACGATGGTTTTGCAAAGACAGCAAAGGAAGAAGGCTTCCCCCGCATCGCAAAACTCTTCGAGATGGTCGGAGCAATCGAAAAAGAGCATGAGGAGCGCTACCGAAAACTCCTGGACAATGTTACCGGCGAAAAAGTCTTCTCTAAAGATGGTGATGTAATCTGGCAGTGCGCAAACTGCGGTCACATCGTTGTGGGCAAAAAAGCTCCCGGCGTATGTCCTGTATGTATGCATCCGCAGAGCTTCTTTGAGGTTAAGAAAAACAACTACTAGGTCAATTTTTCAAACCCAGAAAATCTCTTAAAATTGCAGATTTGCCGATTACTTTTGCAAGTCTGCAATTTTTTTTCGCTTTTACATGTGTCATTATCTCTTTGCAGGCTGATGAAGGGGAAAAAAACAAAAAAAGCCCCAAAAGCCTGCAAGGAGTTTTTATGAAATTATTAAATGTTTTTGCCGCCGCATGTCTCGTTACAGGACTTTTCTTTTCCTGCGCCTCAACAGCTAAAGTTGAGCCTAAAAAAGTTGACAAGCCTGAAACCGTGACCTTCCCCTCAAAAGACGGCCTTCCAGTTACCGCCGACCTCTACATGGCCTACGGAAAAGACGCCCCCCTTATCCTTCTCTGCCACAGGGCAAACTGGTCAAGAGGTGAATACCTTGAAATCGCACCAAAACTCAACCTTCTTGGTTTCAATGCAATGGCCATTGACCAGCGCTCTGGAAAAACAAAGAATGATGTGGACAACGCCACCAAAAAAGCCGCTGAGGAAGCCGGAAAGGGAACTACTTATCTGGACGCCCTTCAGGACATTCAGGCGGCAATCGACTATGCCTCAAAACTCTCCACAAAGAAAATCATCCTCTGGGGCTCGTCATATTCATCAAGCCTCGGCTTTGTCCTCGTAAAGTCTAACTCAGACAAAATCGCCTCATACCTGGCCTTCTCTCCAGGAGAATATTTCGCAGATTTGGGAAAAGCAGGTGACTGGATCGCAAGCGAGGCCAAGGATGTAAAAGTTCCTGTATTCGTCACTTCACGCCCTTCAGAGCAGAAAGATGCCCAGCCGATTTTTGAAGCAATCGAAAGCAAGGACAAGACCTATTTTGTCCCACAGACTGACAGCAAGCACGGTTCACAGGCTCTCTATGAGGCAACTGAAGGAAACGAGGCCAGCTGGAAGGCAGTTGAGGCTTTCTTAAAAAGATTCAGCAAATAAAAATCTTGGTGAAGTAAAACAATGAAAAAAAGAATAAAAGAATGATTTTTCCTGCGGCAGGCCTTACCTCCTTTCCTGTCCGCAGGTTTTGTGTTTTAATATGAAAAAAGGAAGAGAAAAATGGACTATTCCACGAGAGCTATTCATTCAGAAAAGATTCGCATTGAACCGGTTTTCGTTTCAGAGGACAATTCAGGAGACAGGCTCGAAGAAAATGTAAGCGACCGCTTCAGGATAATTCTCTTTACGGAAGGAAAATTTGCGGCCGAAATAAACGGCTTTCAGATGCAGATTATCTCCCCCTCCCTTCTCTGCATCAACCAGAAAGACATGATAAAAATTGCTGATGAAGAAAAATCAGGCATAAAATACAGGGAATTTCTATTCAGTCCGAAATTCCTAAACAAAAAGCTGGATTTTGAAAACATTCTGGTAAAAGGAGCGGAAGCTCAGAGCGAAGTCATTGAAAACAGAATGATTCTTAAAACATTTATCAACAGCGAAGAACTGAATTACTTTAGATACATAAAGCCCGAAGACAGGGAGCACATAGCCGACTTAATGGAAAAGGCTTATTTTCAGCTCAAGGAGCAGGATTCAGGCTGGTGGCCCTGCAAAACCCGCTCTTTTCTGACGGAGCTTCTCTTTTTTGCGGCCCAGCTTTTTGAGCTTAGGCAGAATGAAAATAAAGAAGTCTCAAGCCTGGCCGTAAGCCCAGAGATAAAGCCTGTCCTTGACTACATTGCCCGCTCCTACGACCAGAAATTAAGCCTTGACGGACTTTCCGCCCGATTCGGAACAAACAGAACAGACCTTAACAAGCTTTTCAAAAAGCACACGGGAATGACGGCCATAAAATATGTGATCGACCTCCGCCTGCGTCTTGCCCGCTCACTCCTGAAGGACACCGACCTTCCGGTGGAGGTTATTGCCTGTCAGACAGGCTTTGCCGATTCCACCCACCTGGAACGACTTTTCAGGCAAAAATACCAGATGTCGCCAGGAGAGGCAAGGCAATAAAAGGGAAAACTATCGCTCTTCCCTGAAGAAACTTTTACCAAGGGCGGCCGGTCCCTGATTTTCTTTTTTGAAGTGAAGTCCCATGAGGACAAGAACCACAATAGTCGCAATATATGGAATCATATCCAGAAGCTGCCCCGGGATTATATGACCAAAAATCGGAACTGACTGGCATTTAAGGGCAAGGGAACTCAAGGCTCCGAAAGCCCAGGCACAGAAAATCGCCTTAAGGGGACTCCATGTACAGAAAATGACGAAGGCAACTGAAATCCAGCCGGCACCCGCAGTAATGTTTTCCTGCCACTGGCCGACAAAGGCAAGGGAAAGATAAGCTCCGCCCAAACCGCACAAAAAACCGCCTGCAAGGACATGAAGATATTTATAGAGGGCAACATTGATTCCTGAAGCATCGGCTGCGGCAGGATTTTCACCGACGGCACGGATATTCAGGCCCCAGCGTGTGTATTTGTAATAAGCCCACAAAAGAATGGCCAGAATCACCGAGGCATAAACATAGATTCCCTGCTCAAAAAGCATTTTGCCGAAAACTGGGATTTTTGAGAGAAGAGGGATTGAAATCACGGAGAAAGCACTTTTGATGGATGCGTTCAGCTGAGAGGCCGAAAGATATTTTCCCATAAAGCTCGCCACTCCGGTTCCAAAAGTTGTGAGCACGAGGCCGGTGACAATCTGGTTTCCCCTCATGGTGATTGTGATATAGGCGTAAATAAGGGCACCGGCACTTCCAGCAAGACCCGCAATCAGGACAGCAAGAAAGGGATTTCCCACAGAACTTCCGGCCAGGTAGCCAAAAGCGGCTCCAAGAAGCATCATTCCCTCTGTACCAAGATTGGTCTGACCGGCTTTCTCAAAAAGAATTCCGCCTAAAATTCCATAAAGTATATGTGTTCCGGTCTGAACCGCAACCTGCAAAAATAGAGCTAATGAAAGAATCATGATTGTTCTCCTGAGCCTGCTGCCACTGAATTTGCTGGATTGACGTTTTCTGTGCCAGAGGCCTTTTCGACGGACTCAGGCACAGCATTTTTCTTTCTTTCGAAAGTGAGCTTGTACCTGACGAAAAACTCACTTCCCAAAACGAAGAAGATGATGATTGTCTGGATGATTGTTCCCATACTGGCCGGAACTCCCATGGAAGTCTGCAAGTAGCTTCCCCCCTGCAAGAGCACACTGAAAACAAAGGAGACCGCAAGGGAAATAAGAGGGTCAAGCTGACTAAGCCATGTCGTGATTACGGCCGTAAAGCCCATACCATTTGACATGTTGTCCGTAAGGGAATGCTCGATTGCGCTGGCCTGAATCATACCGGCAAGGGCACACAAACCGCCAGAAAGGACAACCGCAATTACAATTGTACGAGCAACATTGATTCCGGCATAGCGGGCAGTATCAAAGCTCTCTCCGATAATGGAAACTTCGTAGCCAAATTTCGTTTTTTTGAGGATAAAATACATGGCGACGACAAGCACGATGGCAATAATCCAGCCGGCATGTATGCCAAGAACGTTTGGCAAGATTCCGTTCCCAGAAAAAGTGAATATTTTTGGAGAGCCACCACCATTTGGATCTCGCCATGGAAGATAGCTGTATTTTAGGTAGCTGACCCACTTTTGCGCCACATAGTTGAGCATGAGGGTGACCAGGGTTTCGCTAGTTCCCCATTTGATTTTAAGCAAGGCCGGAATGAGAGAGAAAATACCGCCGAAAAGAAAGGCAAAAAGAGCCATAAAGGGCAGCATGACTGGTGCAGGCAGATTCGGGAAAAGGGTATAAGCCCATGTAGCGGCAAAAGCCCCCATGTAAAACTGGCCTTCAGCTCCAATATTCCAGAATTTCATTTTGAAAGCAACGCAGCAACCCAATGAAAGAACTGTGAGCGGGACTGCCTTATAAACTACCTGCTTGAAACGGTAAAAAGTGCCGAAGCATCCGGCAAAAATATTTCCGTAGACTTCAAACGGATTCAGGTGCATGAAAGCGAGGACAATCATCGAACACAAAATCGCCGAAAGGACAGGAAACAGACGCATGAGGATTTTCTTTTTTGTGCTCAGCGTTTCGCGCATGGCAATTTTAAACATTCTGAGCCTCCTTTTCCGAAAGTGATTTTCCCATCATCATAAGACCGATTTCTTCTTTTGTAGTGGACTCAGGCGGCACGATGCCTTTTATGCTGCCGTCATGAATGACCATAAGGCGGTCACAAAGGGCACAAAGCTGATCGATATCCTCGCCAATCAAAAGAATTGCGACACCCTTTTTTTTCTGCTCGTTGAGCATGTTGATTACATTGTTGGTGGCTCCGACATCAAGGCCACGGAAAGGATAGGCGACGATAAGGAATTTGGGGTGCATCTCAAGCTCACGGCCAAGAAGCACCTTCTGTATATTACCGCCTGAAAGCTGACGAACAGGATTGTGAATCGAAGGTGTGGCAATTCCGTAGCGTTCGACGATTTCATTGGCAAGTTCCGAGCCTTTCTTACGGTTTAAGAGGAAATGAGAATCCTCTGAATAAGAGCGAATCATAACATTGTCAGCGATATCAAGACCGGCGGCAAGCCCCATTCCAAGCCTGTCTTCCGGCACGAAATTCATGCGGACACCAAGTTTTTTTATCTCGATTGGGGAGATTTTAAGAAGATTCTTTTCCTGGAAAATGGCCTCACCTGTCTCAGCCTTTAAAAGGCCGGTAAGAGTCTCGCAAAGTTCCTTTTGACCAGAGCCGACGATACCTGCGACACCAAGAATTTCACCGCCATAAAGCTCGAAATTGATGTCGTCGAGGGATTTTTTTCCGAAAGCATTTTTTGTGGAAAGATTTTTAACCACAAGAACAGGGTTCTGGCTTCGTCCTGCAGGAACTCTTGTAACTTTATAATCGAATTTTCCGCCGAGCATGAGCCTGGCAAGAGATTTTTCGGTACATGCGGCTGTCTCGACAAGACCTGCATTCTCGCCTTTTCGCACTACGGCAACACGATCTGAAATCTCCATGACCTCGTTGAGCTTATGAGTGATGATTATGATTGAGCAGCCGTTTTCTTTCATGCGGCGAAGGACGGCAAAAAGCTTTTCGGTTTCCTGAGGAGTAAGGACAGCCGTAGGCTCGTCAAGGATAAGGATTCTTGCGCCCTGATACAAAATCTTGATAATTTCGACAGTCTGTTTTTCTGAGACTGACATTTCGTAAAGTTTTCGGTTGAGGTCAATTGAAAAGCCGAACTTTTTTTGAATTCCGTTGATTTTATCGTAAAGTTCAGATTTTTTTACAAAGAAGCCGCCTTTTTTTTCGCCAAGAGTGATGTTCTCAAGGGCCGTCATTACCTCAACAAGCTTAAAATGCTGGTGAACCATGCCGATTCCCGCAGCGATTGCATCCTCGGGAGATTTGAATGTGCATTTTTTTCCGTCGATGAAGATTTCACCGCTTTCGGGAGCATAAATCCCAGCGAGCTGATTGACGAAAGTGCTTTTTCCGCTACCGTTTTCGCCCAAAAGAGCAAGGACTTCGCCCCTTCGCAATTCAAGCGAAATATCCTTGTTGGCCAATTTTGAGCCGAATGTCTTTTTAAGATGATGTACTTCGAGTGCGTTCGTTTCGTTCATTATCTTTACAGATTAACACAGATTTTAAATTTGTAAAAGAGAAGGAGAATCGCTTATCGAATCGCAGAAGCCGAATAATCTGAATGCGGAATTTCTGAATTATTTTCTTGTGGCGGCACGAAGGCGAGGAAGAACGCTTTCGATTTTGAGGGGTTTTACTACAAAATTCTTTGCGCCGATAGTAATTGCTTTTTTTACAACTGATAAATTGTCGTTGGCCGTGACCATGACTACATGAGCGTCCTTGTCGAAAGCAAGAATACGCTCCAGCGTGGTAAGCCCATCCATTACAGGCATGGTAATATCAAGAGTTACCAAATCGATGTCAGGATAATGTTCTTTGTAAGAGTTAAATGTGTCCTCACCGTTATGAAGCACATCAATAACAGTGTATCCGTCATCAGTCAGCATTTTTGAGATTTGTTTTGTAATAAACGGTGCATCATCAGCTACAAGAACATGACCTTTAGATCCGTCAGTTCTGAGCCCATCATCTCTTCTGTCGTAACTCATGCTAACAGTCTACCACACTTAGAAATATTTGCATAGGATTTTTTATAAAATAAAGCCCCGCAAGGATGCGGGGTTTGGGATTAGGAGAGAAAATTCTGTTTGCCTTTAGGTGAACAGAATTTTCTCTTACAATGAAAAATTACAGGAGGTAATTTTTCATTGAGGGATAATACCGTTTACGCCCTTGACGAACCATGACATGTTCCATACCTCGTCATCGGTCATAACAGCACCTTTCGCAACTTTTTCACTTCCGTTCTGATCGTGAAGAGGGCCAGAGAAGATTTTGAGGGAGCCGTTCTCGATTGCCGTGCGTGCGATAGCGACTTCCTGTTCTGTTCCGGGAGCTACGAGGTCTGAGAGAGGTGCAAGCTCTACCATTCCTGTAACAAGACCGCCCCAGTATTTTCGGCTCTGCCATGTGCCTGCAAGAATCTGCTCGACATCATCTTTTACGAATGTTTCCCAATGGAAGACAGGAGCCGTAAGATATGCTTTTGGTGCCGCTGTAGGAGTAGCGACATTGTAACCGATTGCAAAAGCTCCTTTTTCTTCGGCCGCAACCTGAGGAGCAGTCGTATTCTGATGCTGCTCGATTATGTCGCATCCACGGTTAAGAAGCTCCAGCGCACCCTGCTTTTCTTTTGTAGGGTCATACCATGTGTTTGTCCAGACTACATCAACAGTTGCATTGGGATTTACAGACTGAACGCCAAGAGCGAAACCGTTGATTCCTCGGATACACTCAGAGATTGGGAATGCTGCGACATATCCGATTTTGTTTGTCTTTGTTTTAAGACCAGCTACGACACCAGCCAGATAGCGGGCCTCGTACATCCTGCCAAAATATGTCGATACATTTTCTGCAGTCTTGAAACCTGAGCAGTGACCGAATTTTACATTCGGGAAATCTTTTGCGACATTGAGAGTTGAATCCATAAAGCCGAATGATGTGGTGTAGATTACATTACAGCCGGCATCAACCAGATCACGGATTGCCTTCTCAGCATCGGAATTCTCTGGGACATTCTCCTTGTACATTGTCTGGATACCCATCTCAACGAGGGCCAGGCGGCTCTGATCCTGAGCCTCAGTGTATCCCTGGTCATTGATTGAACCGATATAGACAAAACCAACCATGATATTGTCTTTTGTGATAGCTGAAGATTTTCCGTCCTTATTGTTACAGCCAAGGAAAATCATTGATGCGGCTACGAGTGACATTGCAATCATTGCAACTCTTTTCATTTTTTTATGCTCCTAAAAATTCTATTCTGCACGGAACTGAATTCCGTTTAAATCCATTTTTTGAATAATAGCGAGGCTCTCGACCTTATAGCCTTCTTTACGAAGCTCGTCGCCCCCATTCTGGAATCCTTTTTCGATTGCAATAGCTGCACCGGCAATCTCAGCACCAGCCTCCCTGCAGATTTCAATCAGGCCTCTGAGGGCGTTTCCGTTTGCAAGAAAATCATCGACGATAAGGACACTGTCTCCGGCCGAAATGTATTTTTTTGAGACAACGACATTGTAAAATTCTTCATGAGTGAAGCTGTAAACTTTAGATGAATAAACACCCTCATTCACATTGCTCGTCTTGTGTTTTTTGGCGAAAAGCAGCGGGACTCCGAGCGCACGGGCAAGGCTTGCTCCGATTGCGATTCCGCTTGACTCTATGGTAAGGACTTTTGTGATTTTCGAACCTTCAAAACGGCGTTTCCATTCTTCGGCAAGCTTGTCGAGGAAAGCCACATCAATCTGATGATTAAGGAAGTTCGAGACCTTAAGGATTCTTCCGTCAATCACCTCTCCGTCAGAGAGGATTCTGTCTTCAAGCAATTTCATTAGAACAAATCTTCCATTCCGTAAAGTTTTCCTCTTGAAAGAGATCCGTCTGCAAGTTTTGAAACAAGCTTTTCAAGTGCGACTACACTGCCCTTTGCGAAACCTTCACGACTGCGGGCACGATGAGTAAGTTCGATTGAATCGGCAGGAGAATCAAAGAAGACCGTGTGCGTGCCAGGAACAAAACCGACTCGTGTAGAAGAAACATGAAGCTCGTTTGACTTTGGTTTTTCATGGAATGCGTCGAAGACCATCTCTGTTTTTGACTTGTTTCCGAGCATTACACGGCGGGCCACCTCAAGGGCAGTACCGGACGGAGAATCAGCCTTTTGATTGTGGTGAGCTTCCCAGACGGCGACATCGTAATCGGAATATTCGGCCATTACTTTGGCAGCTTCCTCGACAATTTTATAGAACATATTAACGCCGATAGAAAAATTTGATGAGCGCATGCAAGTACCATTTGATGATGCGCAGAGAGATGTGATTTCGCCCTCGGATTTTGCCCAGCCTGTCGTTCCGCATACAACCGGAATGCCAAGGGGGATAAGAGCCTTGAGGTTGGCGATTACAGCAGTCGGGTGGGAGAATTCGATTACCCCCTCTGCCCCGCTTAGCTTTACGGCCTCGGCAACGGCCTTTGAGTCACCCGCCGCGACAAGATTTGTGGCATCTTTTGCTGCTACATCGATTGTTGCGACAATGTCATGCCCCATTGCTCTGGCACAATTTTCAATCATGTGCCCCATTTTTCCGTATCCAACTAGTGCGATTTTCATACGAACTCCAACAAATGCAATGAATTTCAAGCATTATACAAAAAAAGCACGAGTTAGAATAGAGAATTTTTGATTTTGATGAGCTTTTAAACCGCAATTTAAAAGCTCATTTTCTCAAAAGTGAAAGGAACTAGAACAAAGCCTTGTGCAGGATGCTTACGACATCGTTTGCCTGACTGTCATCAACCAGCATTGAGATGTTGACCTTGCTTGCTCCCTGAGAAATCATCTGAACATTGATGTTTGCCTCGTTGAGAGCCTTGAATGTGTCCTGCAAAATTGAGCTTGAATGACCGGCATCACAAATGAGGGTGACGATTGCCTTATTCTTTGTGGCCTTGACCTCTGCGATTCGGCCGATATCCTCCAGAAGCCCCGTAAGATCAGCCTTAGTATTGACCGTGAGCGAGACAGAGACCTCTGAAGTTGCGATTACATCGATTGAGATGTTCCATTTAAGGAACTGGTTAAAGATGTGAGCCAGGAAGCCGCAGGCATTGAGCATTCGGCTTGACTGAATATCAATCAAAGTGACATTTTTGACATTCGTGATTGCGGTAACACGAGGAGTTGCCCCAGAATGTTTTTCGACGATTACAGAACCGTCGCTCTTGATGTTGTAGCTGTTCTTTACACGGACAGGAGTGCCGGTCTTGCGGCAAGGAATCATGCTGCGCGGGTGCAGGACTTGTGAGCCGAACATAGCAAGCTCCTGAGCCTCCTCATAAGTGACTTCGGGAACAGTGCGCGCTTCTTTTACGATTCGAGGGTCTGTGGTGAGGATTCCGTCAACATCCTTCCAGGTCTGGATTTCGTCGGCCTTCATGGCAGCACCAATCATCGTTGCACTCAAGTCAGAACCGCCGCGCCCCAGAGTTGTGATAACGCCATTCTCGTCTTTTGCGATGAAGCCAGTGACGATTGGAATTTCTGTCTGTCTGCCGGCTTTGTAGTCATTCAGGTGTTTTGGGATGTTGTCCCAGACTTCATCCAGAAGCTCTGCGGCCATGTAGTTTGAGTCAGAAACCATGCCGATATCCCATGCATCATAGAATTTGGCCGGTGTGCCCTCTTTTGAAAGATAAGCCGCCATCATTCGAACGCTCATTCTTTCACCAAAAGAAACGAGATAGTCACGGGTGCGTTTCGTAAGCTCGTGAAGCATTGAAATGCCGGTAAGGAGAGTATTGAGTTCGGTGAGAAGTTCCTGAATTGCCGGAACATCGACTCCAAGCTCTTTTGCGGTATCAAGATGAAGCTGCTCAACCTTTTTGATGTCAACTTTGCCATTGACTGCCATGTCTGCCGCATCAAGAAGATGATCCGTTGTGTCACCCATTGCGCTCAAAACGACGACCGGGCGAGATTCTTTATATGCCTGTATAATAGAAGCAACATGGCGGATTCGCTCCGCATTGGCAACCGAGCTGCCACCGA
>CAMOEE010000072.1 GCA_946611835.1 uncultured Treponema sp.
TGGCTTTCCGCCGCAAAATGGATTACGGTGTCAATGTCGTACTGCCTGAAGATTCTTTCAATCTGCTCCCTGTCGCAGATGTCAGCCCTCTCAAAAAAATATCTGCGTTTTGATTCGTCAACGCCGCGTCCATATTTTTCCTCGATATCCTTCAGGCTCTCCGCATTGCCGGCATAGGTCAGGCAGTCGACGTTTATAATCCGGCCATGGAAATCGGCATCAGTAAAATCAGCTCCGCCGGCCGTGCTCTCACCAAAAAGATAGTGGATGAAATTGCACCCGATAAATCCGCAGCCGCCGGTAATCAGGATGTTGGTTAGTTTTCTTTTTGCCATGTCAGTCTCCAATCCATTTTCCGTTCAAGTCAAAATATCTTCCAGCTAGATTAAACGCTGGATGTTTTCCGTCTTTCTCAGAAAGAAGCGGCTCAATTTCCGGCGCGACAGATTTCCAGTCAATCCCGATTGCAGGGTCGTTCCACATAAGTCCGCCCTCGCCCCTGGGGTCATAAAAGTCGGTGCACTTGTAGGCAAAGACGGCGGAGTCGGAAAGCACATAGAATCCATGCGCGAATCCCTCCGGAATGTAGAACTGGTTCTGCCTTTCTGAATCCAGAATGACCCCGTAGTATTTCCCGAATGTCGGGGAGCCGTTCCTCAGGTCAACCGCGACATCATAGACACGGCCCGACACAGCGCGGACAAGTTTCCCCTGTGGATGCCTGGTCTGGAAATGCAGCCCACGGAGGACTCCCCTGGATGAGGAGCTCTGGTTGTCCTGGACGAATTTCATGGTAAGTCCTGCGGCAGCTCGAAACGAATTTTAAATTCTTGACATCGCATAAAACCCGAGTAAAATAAAGTTGGACTTTAGATTCCTCGGATTTTTTTATGTACATAAAGCGAACTTTAGAACAAACATTTATCGAAAGCGCCTCTTATTATCCTGTCCTTGCGCTCTGTGGGCAGCGAATATCACGAACAGGCTCGTAAAAACACCAAAAGTTTATTTTTTTGATACAGGCCTTGCAGCCTATTTATGTCGCTGGCCAAATGCTGAAACCCTTGCAAATGGCGCAATGGCAGGTTCATTCTTTGAAACATTTGCAATCTCTGAAATCATCAAAAGCTATTACAATGTGGGCAAAGATTTAAACCTGTATTACTACCGCGACATCGACAAAAAAGAAATTGACCTCCTGATTGTAAATGCCGAAGGTATATATCCAATTGAAATAAAGAAAGCAAAAAATCCAAATAATGCGGACAAGAATTTCAGAGTTCTTTCAAAATTTGACCTTCCGCAAAAACCGGGAATCATAATATGCATGGCTGACGAACTCATGCCATACAACCGAGATACCTGGCTGTGCCAAAGGGTAAAAGAAATAAGATGCTTGCTTGTCCCTCTTTTTTTGATTATTCATTCACAACACATACTGCCATATGTCATAAGACGGTCTTAATTTGATTTCCGCTAAATCAAACTGATTGGACACTATCCCGGGAATCCCGACTGTACGGAACAAGCTTCGACACAACATAAAATCAAGGCTGGTTTTATGGGGCTTGTGAGTTCTGTTTTTAAAATCTTTTACTTAGTTTAAACTTAGGATTGAGTCAAGTCTAGTTCGCAATTCCATTCCTGAAAAAATATAAAACAAGACCTTGATTTCCTCCAGAAAGTTGAATATGATTAAACTTACTGGAGGAATTCATAGTGTTAAGTGCATCTTTTGGCCTTGTTTCTGAACTGAAAAAGCAGTACAAGGCTCCAAAAAACAAATTGCTATCTTTGGAAAAACAAGGACAAATCCTAAGGGTTGTAAAAGGCCTGTACGAAACAGACAAATCCGCTTCACCGCTATTGCTTTCTTCTGCGATTTACGGACCTTCCTATATTTCCTTCGAGACAGCCCTTTCTTATTGGGGCTGGATTCCTGAAAGAGTTACAGCAATCACGGCGGCGACTTTTGGTAAGAATCGGACAAAGCGCTTTGACTCAAGTTATGGAACATTCCTCTATAGGGACATTCCAAAAGCGGCTTTTCCTTATGAGGTTTACATAAAGAGCGAAGGCTCCCGTTCTTTTTTGATTGCGGGAAAAGAAAAATGCCTCTGCGACACTCTTTGGCGGGAAAGTTCTTTGGGGTCAGAAAAGAGATTAAAGGAGTATCTTTTTGAAAACCTTAGGATAGGCGAGGATGCTTTTTATTCCGCTGATTTTTCCATCATATTTGATTTGTGTGGTTTATATAATTCCGCAAATCTCAGGATTCTTAAAAAAATGGCTCAAAAGAGAATGGGAGAAAAAAATGACGACACCAGTTCAGCAGATGATTAAAAAGTATGCCTGCAAGAATGCTCTGGAATACAAGAACGCTCTAAAAGAGGTCATTCAGGAAGTGGCGTTATGCGGGCTTTCAAGAGGGGGATTCTTTAAGAAAGCTGCCTTTTATGGAGGAACAGCCCTAAGGATTTTTTATGGACTCGACCGTTTTTCTGAGGATATGGATTTTTCCCTTACACAAAAAGATGCGGGTTTTCTGATTGACCGTTACTTTTCTTATCTTTCCGACGAGCTTCTGTCCAATGGTTTTGAGCTTAGTGTTGAAAAAAAAGAAAAATCAGCAATCAGTGATGTTCAGTCTGCGTTCATAAAGGGCGGGACTTTGGTTCATCTTTTAAAAATCATGCCGACGGACGAAAAAATACTTGGAGTTTCAGAAAAAGAATTAATCAAAATCAAATTTGAAATTGACACAAATCCACCGGACGGAGCATCTTTTGAAACAAAGTATGGACTTCTTCCTGTTCCTTATGCAGTGCAATTGTATGATGAAGAATCCCTTTTTGCAGGAAAGATTCACGCAGTCCTTTGTCGTTCGTGGAAAAATCGCGTAAAGGGACGAGATTTTTATGATTATCTTTGGTATCTGTCTCGTGGAACAAAAGTAAATTTGAATCACCTTCAAAAAAGACTTGAGCAAAGCGGAAAATGGCAGCCATACGAAGAATTAACCCAGCCTAAATTAACAGACTTACTTTGCGGACGATTTGAGTCTATTGATTTTGAAAAAGCCAAAAACGATGTTATTCCCTTTGTTAAGGACACCCGCAAACTTGATTTGTGGAGCCAGGACTTTTTCTGTTCTGTAACAAAGGCAAACCTAAAATGACTCAAAGAGCATCGATTGAGGGGCTTCCTGGGTTAAGTAAAAATGCAACAGACCATAATAATTGTCGGTACTAATAAATTTGAATGAGTTACTTTAGTTCAATCAAAAAGTTTTCATTATCGCCTCTTATTGTGTGATACATCGTATCTTTTATCAAAGGTAAATTTAAACTTGTTAAATCTAAGGAAACACGGAATGATAGGAATGCGGGTAGCATACCCTGTATGCTCATTCAGTGTTAACCTAAATAACTCTATAATTGACACCACCTCTGATTTTATACTATATTTTTAGCAATGCTGACTATTTTTTCTGATATCTACAAATACCGACAGATGATTTTCTCTTTGGTGCACAAGGAATTGCGTGGAAAATACAAAGGGTCGATTCTTGGCTTCTTTTGGACATTTCTGAATCCTCTGCTGCAGCTTTTGGTCTATACATTTGTATTCTCAATCATTATGAGGCAGAATATAGATAAGTATTACCTTTTCCTGTTCGTTGCCCTCGTCCCCTGGATTTTCTTCAGTTCCTGTGTCGCCGCCGGCTCAAACTGCGTGTTTTCTTATGGAGATTTGGTCAAAAAAATATATTTTCCGCGAGAAGTGCTGCCCATTTCCTTCGTAACGAGCCAGTTCGTCAACATGCTCTACACATTCATAGTTATCTTTGCGGTGATTATCTGTACAAGGCACGGCGTAAACTTTGTAGCCCTGCTTTATCTTCCCGCCATTATGATTGTGGAATATCTTCTTGCCCTCGGCATGACCCTTCTGTTCTCCGCAATTACGGTTTATGTCCGAGATGTAGCGCATTTCCTCGGCATCATTACAATGGCATGGCAGTTCCTTACTCCCGTCATGTATCCACCAACGAGCGTTCCCGCCAAATACCAGCCAGTATTTAACTTAAACCCCATGACTCACGTTATCGAAGCCTATCGTGACATTTTGTATTACAAACAGATTCCTGATTTGAAGACTTTGGGCGTGGCAGTGGCAATGGGGGTGTTCTTCCTGGTCTTCGGTGAACTGGTGTTTTCCAAGCTTCAGAAAGGCTTTGCGGAAAACTTGTAGGGAGGAATGACATGTACTCAGAAAACGCCATTGAAGTAAAGGACATAAAAAAATCCTTCAAGGTCTATTTCGACAAAAGCAATCAGCTCAAGGAACGCGTGCTTTTCTGGAACCGCAACAGATACGAGAGACGCAGCGTCCTGAAAGGAATCAGCTTCAACGTAAAAAAAGGCGAGGCCATAGGACTGATTGGGCACAACGGATGTGGAAAGAGCACCACGCTCAAACTCCTTACCAGAATCATGTACCCGGACTCAGGCACGATTGAGATGAAGGGCAGGGTATCAGCTCTGATTGAGCTTGGAGCAGGGTTTCATCCCGACATGAGCGGACGAGAGAACATCTACACAAACGCGGCAATTTTCGGTCTCACAAAAAAAGAGATTGACAAAAAGGTTGACGACATTATCGCATTTTCGGAGCTTCAGGATTTCATAGACAACCCCGTGCGGACCTATTCCTCTGGAATGTACATGCGGCTTGCCTTTGCCATTGCAATCAATGTTGACGCGGACATTCTTTTGATTGATGAAATCCTTGCGGTCGGTGATGCCGCCTTCCAGAAGAAATGCTTTGACCGCCTGAAAGAGATAAAGGCAGAGGGAACCACAATCGTAATTGTCTCCCACTCGCTGGGCCAGATAGAGGAAATCTGTGAAAGAAGCATCTGGATTGACAGCGGACTAATCCGCGCCGAAGGATGCCCTGAGAATGTACACGCACAGTACCTTGATTTCATGGGAGTACAACAGCCGGAGGTCAAAGCCAAGATTGTCGAGCAGTTTGCCAAGCTTACTCCAGCTTCATCCGTGTTTGATTCCCAGTTCTGGAATGAGTGTTCTGATGGTTCTGCAGCACGCTATGCCATAAAAACCCACAATGCAGCTGCATGTGCGGTCCTTGAGGATGAAAATCCTGATTCCGTCCAAATGCGGGTAGAAATTCTTGCTTCCGAAGGAACTCTGAAAATTGAAGTTGAGGGCTCTTCTCCTTTGAGCATAGAAAATCCTATCGCGGGGGAATACATATTCACTTTCCCGCTGAAAGCCTGCACCAAAAAGGCTGGAGACAAGATTAGCATGGACTTTGCCGCCGGGGATGCCCTTTGCGATGGTAAATTCGTGATTAAGGGGATTGCGGTGAAATATGAGGAAAGGGAAAATTCACCTACTCGTCCGTAACTTCAGCTGTTAGTTTAAACTCATTTTAGTCAGTGTCTGTGTTTTTCATAATTCTCGCCGGTTTGGCTTTCCCTTATCGCTTTTTCACCTGTTCAGGTGTAGCCACATCCGGCCAGATTTTGTTGAACGTGTTCATGTTGAACGGAAGCTTGTAAAACTACCCCTTCCAGTTGTCAACAGGGCAGTTCGTGTATCGGTTGAATTCCGCAAACTCATTCACATAGTCCCAGATTTTCTTCGAGTCCGTGTGGAAAATGTGGGCTCCGTACTTGTGGAAGTTGATTACCTCCACGTTCTCGGTGTAGATGTTTCCCGCGATGAGTTTTATCTTTTCGACTATGAGACAACCCTTCCCTTCTTCCTTACCTAATTCGCCATTGTTGCCGAAAAAAGTCCCGCACCAACGAAAAGATAGTCATAATGTTGTTTCATTTTATTTCTCCCACAATTTCTCTGGATAATATCCTGATTTTATTTTCTTTGCAATCTCGTTCTTCACGAGCTGCTTGTCCTCCGGGTATGTCATTCCGAACCAGCTTTCCTCTGAAGTGAACATTTTGATTCTGCCCTTCCCGTTCTGAATCATCTCGTTTGCAGCGACTGGAAGAAGCGCCTCCGCTTTCGGAACAGAGAGCGAAGTCTTTTTGAAATTCTCCCAGTATTCCTCAAAGCTCTCGAACGCTTTTGGCGAGAATCCGAACAGGTTCATGCTCACGGTCTCTTTCCCCGTCATCTTGATGATTTTTCCGTCAAGATTTGACTCGATTTCGTTGCCTCTGAAATTCTCCCCGGTGTAGTAGATTTTCGTGTTCTCGGTGATTGATTTCAGACAACCTCCAGAAACCTCGCACACTCCGCGGCTCACAGAACCGTTCCTGCTCATCGTGTTTCCGAGGATGTAGCCGACCATGGCGTGCTCAGCAGAGTCGTTATTAATAGAAGAAAGATAACTTCCGAGCATCTCGAACGCACTCCTGCCGTAGTAGTCGTCCGCATTGATGACTGCGAATGGTTCGTTGATTTTCTCCTTCGCACATAAGACCGCGTGTACCGTTCCCCACGGCTTGCTTCTGTTTGCTTCGGCAGCAATAGTTCGCTCGTTTTCCGTAAGAAGCGCATCCGGCATCTGGAATACATATTCGGCGTCCATGTTCCGTGCCACCCTGTCGAAGAGTCTTTCCCGGAAGTCTTTTTCGATGTCTTTTCGAATGATGAAAACGATTTTTCCAAATCCGCTCCGCTTTGCGTCGAACGCAGAGAAGTCCAAAAGACATTCTCCGTTTTTTCCTACAGCATCAATCTGCTTGAGTCCGCCGTAGCGACTTCCCATGCCTGCGGCAAGTACCAAAAGTGTTGGTTGCATATTGTGTTTTCCTCCTGATGAATGAAAAATATAATGAAGGCGACTTCTAGGAACTCGCTTATAACGATTTTCTAGAGTTTTTTTATTTTCTTTTGAAAATTTTATGAAATAGCCATGCACAAGCTCCATAAAGAGTTCGGTGTCGGGTGTTCAAGATAAGTCCCCTTAATTCCGCAAGTTGATTTTCCAAATTGTGTAGGTGCTCTTCTACATCTGCGATACGCTTTTCATCGAGAGAAAACCGGTTGTCCACGTTCACACCATGTGTCTCCACATCTGCGATGCGCTTTTCATCGAGAGAAAACCTGTTGTCTACATCCGCTCCGTGCTTTTCCACAAGCGAAATGCGATAACCGTTGCGGGCGGCGATAAGGTCAATATCTTCTATATGAGCTTTCAGTGCATCAAGTTCTGAAAATGCACGCTCGGATTTAGGCATGACTTTAAGTGCGTCTGAAAGCCATTTTTCACTCCGAGATTTCTCGCTGGAGAGGATTTTTTCTATCTGTCCATAGTCTACGGTCTCAAAAAATGAATCGTCGGAAATGTCTATGTCTTCAAGATTCTTTATGATTTTGTCTTCTATATGCAGAAGATTGCCGATGGACTCAAAACGAGTTGCACCTCGTACTGGATTTGAAATCGCTATGAAGGGCTTTTTGAAAATGAGGGCAAGACACATTCCGTGGAATGAATCTGTAACGATGAAGCTTGAATTTTTGATTAGGGCTATCCATCGCTCCTCGCACACGTTCATTTCGCAGGGAAGAGTCCATGAGGATTTTACATATTCTGCAGAATAATGCGGGTCGGAAATGACATGAAGGGGAAGATCAAGTTTCTTGCTCACACTCCGAAGGACATTCGCTTTTTCTTCCGTTGGTTCAAGAGTATAAGAAAAAATATAACCTTCATGCAAGTCGTCCTCATAGCCTTGGGCAAGATTGTCGTAATGCTCCCTCGGACAAAGGAAAATCGGGTCAAGGACAAATTCACTTTCCCGCTTGTAGGCCTCTTTGATGAACTGGACGGTGCTCTGTTCCCGCACTGAAAATGCGTCAAAACGGGAAAGGTAATAGGACATAAGTTTTGTATCAAGTTCGGTTCCCCAAGCCTCATCTCGTCCCCAGGAGGCGGCATACACGATTTTGCGCTTTCCATCGGGTACCCAGTCGAAATAACAAATTTTTCCAAAATTATTATTTACTTCATTGTTAAAAAATTGATCACTCCCGACCATCAACGTTTCACACTCTTCTGCAACAGAGCGCATTTCACCCCGTGTTTCAAGCGGAACTTGAAGCTCCGACGGCTGGTATGGCGATTTTTCAAAAAGCCCCACCTTTGCCCCTGCCGTGTCAGATATTCTTGGCGGCGCGGCGTAAGAGTTAAGAGGCCTATCAACCAGCTTTATCGAATAGCCCATGTTCTTTAACACTTTGTACAAGGCAAAGTATGTCAGGCAGGTTCCATAGTTTTCCCACGTCCAAAGGGACACAAGGCCGATGTCGTATTTGATTTTAGAATTTTTCATAAGTCTATAGCCTCCTTAAAAGCTTGCGGATTGGTTTTTCGATGAGATAGCAAAATATGGTACAAAATAAAATTGTGGTGACAATAGTAATGCAAAACGCAAATGTAAAACGCATTTTACTTACAAGTAGTGACAACACAAGTCCACCGATGCACATATGCAGGAGATAAACAGAAAAACTTATATCTGCAAAAAATGAAATTACCTTATTTTTCTTTAGTTCAAGTTTTGGAAGCATTATGAAAAGCATAACCGCGTAAACAAAAGAAACCAAATATGGTTCATTTAAGAGATATCGTTTGTCATATAAATAAAGCCCAAGCAGTGTTGTACAATAATTCATAAACAACAAAACTGTGCCCCAGCGTTTTGAAATCGAATTAGACTTAACCTGATATAAAATGATTCCTGCAAAAATGAGAGTAACAAACCAGCTGTAATGGGAACAGCATACAAAAAATGGAATTTTCGAAAATAGCTTACCAAGTGCATACATGGTTAATACCCCTCCCATGTATACTATACAACGATATTTTTCATTCACTTTCACATTTTGTAGCTGAGCATAGATAACATAAAAAATAACAAGCGGAATTAAAAACCATGTGATATTGATTTTGTCATAGCTTCCAATAAAGAACGAAAGGAGAGTTGAGCTTTCAATCCATTCTTTTGCAGAAAATTGCCACCAGTATCTTCCTGCTGGCGTAATCATTCCTACGATTTTTTGAAAAGCAAAGAAAAATGCAAAGGCGCAAACACATGGCAACCACAATGAAAGCAGTTTCCTTAATGTAAATCTTATTGAGCCTAGTATTCCTGACTGCTTTCTTTTAAACGATGGAATGAATAAATATCCTGTAAGCAAAAAGAAGATGCAGACTCCAAAAGCTCCTGACCACTGGATTATAGATAGAGGCTTAAAAAATGCATAATCGGCAAGTTTTGTTCCAATCCATTCTGGTCGCCGCATAAAGACAATATGGTCAAAAACAACCATAAACATTGCAAATACCCTTAAGTAATCCAATGTAACATTTCTGTTTGTTTTTACTTCAAGATTAGTTTTTTCCATAAATTTCTCCTTTTCAATGCTCCCTATAGCATCCCAAAATCATCTCAAGTGCATCGTGCTCGTTTTTCTCTTCTGTGAAGACTTCAAAAAGAATCGGCTTGGAATCTTCCTGTATTGGCGAAAGAAATTTTTCAAGATTTCCTGAAAATGACTTTTTATTGTTGGCCGTAAGATATTCAAATCCCAAGTCTTCTGCCCAGTGTCGGACCAAATCTGGCGATTTTGAGCCGAAGTGCCCTTCTGCTGCCATATACGGATTTGTGTCCTTCTCAAATAGACGAAGGAAATTGAAGCCTACCTTGAACTCGACTCCAAGCCCATTGTTCACAAGAAGAATGCGCAAGTTCGATGAAACATGGCGGTTTCCCAAAGCGTTTATATCGTAGAAAAAGGCAAGATCCCCAACAATCAGAAAATGAAGTTTTTCTGGTGATGCAAGCGAAGCCCCCAATGCTGTAGAAAGTGCTCCATCTATGCCGAATCCGCCTACATTCGAATACGTGGTAATGGTTTTATCCATCCTGAACATATTCATAGAACGGAGTGAACTCAATATTGCAAGATGTACCACTGAATCAGCCGGAATTTTGGGTGCGAGTTTATTACAGCAAAAGATATTTGAAAAAGGCAATTCAGGAATGGATTTTTCTATCTCAGTCTGTTCGTTCTTTGCTGTTTTATAAAGATTTTCTCGTGAAGGAGAGGCTTTAAACTCTGGTAAGTTATAATTTTCAAAGAATTTTTCCTCAGTCATTTGAAATACAGCTTTCAGTTGCTTGAGCAAGTCTGCTAGATTTCCGTCAGGAGAGACTCTCCAGACAGCACCGGCATTTATTGTAATTTGAGAATAATAATCCCCTGACACGCTTCCAATATGAATAAGCAAATCCAAATCCGCCACTTTACTGCGATAATTTCTTTGTCCTGCAACAAGAGGATATAAAACTCCATATTTTCCCCTATAGTTGCTCGTATGGTCACAAAGGACAACGGCATTGTATTTCTCGCAGAAAGCGTCAACTGCATTAGCAAGGCGCTTGCTCCAGCGATTGTGCGCCCCAACAAAAATACCGACACGCACCGCTTCTATCGTTGGAAGTTCATCTTCTGCAGTGTAGGTGGGGATTTTTCTTGCAAGGGGCAGCTGCCGTACCCCAAAGTTCAAACTGTACCGGCTCTCAAGATTTATATGGATAGGGCCGCCACCGTTTTTCAGCTTCATGGCGGCAAATGCCTTGTTCAGTTCAATTTCACAGGAGCGTTCGTCAACAGCATCCTTTACAACAGGAATGTTCACGCTCATCACGCACACATCATTTGGGACAGTACGTCTGTCAATCACCTGCGGCATAAGAGAGCCGATATCCGCTTCTTCACGAGCACCGGTTATGGCGATGACAGGAAGTTTCCTGTAATAAGCCTCGGTAAGGGCTGGAAGATAATTTCGGCTGGCAGTCGCCTGAGTACATGCGATTATTACAGGCTTTCCGGACTCGGCAGCCATGCCGCATGCCATGTATGCCGCGCTTCGTTCATCTACGCAAGAGTACATCTTAAAAAATGGGTCAATCTGGGCACAACGCACGAAGGTTCCGTGCGTTGTGCCAGGTGATACTATCACTTGGCACAACCCCCACTGTTTTAAAAGTGAGATTAAAATCTGCACGTTGCGCTCATCCGTGTAGTAAGAAAGATTTTCTGTGAGCATATAGAAATAGCCTCCGTTACTGCAAAAATATCTATTTTCATTTTATTCGATGCCTTTCTATTTTTT
>CAMOEE010000073.1 GCA_946611835.1 uncultured Treponema sp.
GAGACAGGTTTTGAGCGAGTCTCGGAAAAATCTGTGATTTTTCCGTGGAACACTCCGACATTGCTGATTAGTTCAATTTATATTTTCCTGTTGAAATCGTGTGTCCGTCGTTGTAGACATCGAACCAGATTTCCTTGTTTCTGGTCAAATCAAGGGCCTCGTAGAATTCCTTGAGGTTTGTGACTTTCTTGTCGTTAACGGCCGTGATAATGTCACCGTTCTGGATTCGGAGAGCTGCGGCAGGAGATTTCTCAAGGACATTTGATACAGCCACGCCCTTGACCTTGTTATCAAGCTTGAGGCTCTCACGCAATTTTTCAGTAAGAGGTGAAGCGATGAAGCCAGGCCAGAGTTTTGCATTGTCATTAGACACGGCATCCGTTCGCTCTTCGATTTTGACAGTAAGGGTAAGCTTGCTTCCACCACGGAGAACCACGAATTCTGCGTTCTTGTCAGCAGGAAGATAAGCCACCTCACGGATAAGTTCGCTCTGGCTGTTAACATTCTTTCCGTTAATCTGGATGATGTAGTCACCGGCCTGCATTCCGCCCTTGGCCGCAGGCGAATTGATGAATACCTGTGAGGCGAAAGCGCCCTTCTGGCCTTTTACGCCGAGCTCCTTCTTGTAGTCGTCCGTTACATCCACGAGGGAGATTCCAAGCCAGCCGTAAGTGATTTTTCCCTTTGAAATGAAGTCATCGATAGCTTTTTTGACTGAGTTAATCGGAAGTGCGAAGCCAAGACCTACGCTTCCGCCTGAGCCTGAGGCAATCCAGGTATTGATTCCGATTACTTCACCATAGATGTTCACGAGAGGACCGCCGGAATTTCCCTGGTTGATTGCGGCATCAGTCTGGATGAAGTCGTTCATGTTGCCGATCTGGTCTCCGCTACGGCCTGTCGCGCTTACGATACCCTGAGTGACCGACTGACGGTAGCCCAAAGGAGCGCCCATTGCAAGACAAATGTCGCCGGTCTGAACTTTGTCAGAGTCACCGAGATTTGCGACAACAACATTCTCAGCGTCTTTTGCATCAAATGAGACAAGGGCTATGTCCTGTCTCTCGTCTGCGCCGACCAGCTTGCCGTCGAATTCCTGGCCGTCATTAAGCTTTACTGTGATGTTGGTAGCCTTACCTGCGACATGGTTGTTGGTAAGGACATAAACGGTGTCCCCGGTGCGTTTTACGATTACGCCGGAACCAAGGCCTTTCTGCTCGTATTCCCGCTTTCGGTTCTTGGAGTCAGAATCACGCTCGGCGTTCGGGTTACCGAAGAAGAAGTCAAAGGGCCAGCCCTCAAAGGGATTCATGGTCTGGACCTCTTTTTTTTCTGTTACATCGATTTCAACGACAGAAGGAAGAACTCCGGATGAAATTGAGCGGAATGAAGACTGCAGGGCCTCGATTACTTTGAGGGATTCAGCAGGGATTGATACTGCAGGTTTTGAAGTGTCGGCAAAGGCCGTAGCAGCACTGCCCTGAACCTGGACACGAGTACATGAAAGGGAAAGGGCCGCAAATGCAAAGGCACAGGCCGCTCCTCCCGCTAGAAGTCCTTTTGTTATTTTTTTCATATTTTTGCCTCCGAAAAGAGTTATTTTTAATTTCTAATAATAAAACTCTCAGAGGCTTAAATTAGTTACATAAAAAAATGTTATTGTAAAAATGGCAGGGGGGCGTTACGGGGGGAAGCTCCCCCCGTAGAGAGGGGTGCGACGCAACGGCGGAAGCAAAGCTTCCAGAGTGCAGCGCAGGGGAGAGACCTCTCCCCTTAACAAATCAAATCGTCACAGGCAGTAAGAACCTCGGTATGGTCAGGGAAGACTGCTACCGTGTGCTCCTCGTGCGCGGAATATTTTCCATCGGAAGTCAGGACTGTCCAGCCGTCGCTTGCAAGATCCACATCACCGGTGCCCAGGTTAATCATAGGTTCGATTGCAAGAACCATTCCCGCCTGAATGCGGGGGTTTGCCCCACCCTCAGGAAGATTCGGAATGCTCGGATCCTCGTGGACATCAAGGCCGACACCGTGACCGCAATACTCCCAGACAACACCGTAACCATATCGCTCGTGGGCAACATCATAGACGGCCTTTGAGATGTCACGGATTCTGTTCCCGGCGACACAGGCTGCGATTCCCGCATTAAGACTTTCCCTCGTCGCCTGAACGAGACGACGGATAGAAGGCTTTACATTTCCTACCATAACAGTGTGGGTTGAGTCAGAAATATAGCCGTCCAAATCAATTCCTATGTCGAGTGAGACAATGTCACCGTCGTGGATAATTTTTTTTCGTGAAGGAATTCCGTGAATTACCTCATTGTTGATGCTTATGCATGCTGCCCCCGGAAAATCCTCTTTGTACCATGCAGGTTTTCCGCCGACACCCTTGATGAACTTTTTCACAAGCTCATCGACCTCCATCGTGCTCATTCCGGCGTGAACCTGAGGAACTACCTCACGGAATAAATCCGCAAGCGCATGGCAAGACTGCCTGATTCCCTCGATTTCCTTGTCATTCTTTAATCGAATCATATATATCTCCAAAGAGTTAGAAGTTATGAATTAGGAGTTAGGAGTTAAAACCTGCTTACAGCAATAACAACTCCACACTACTCACTTCTCACTCCTCACTTTACTAACCTTAATGCCTCTTCCTCGCAGATTTTTGCCGTTGCTTCGTCTCCAAGCCTTCTGTAGGCGGCAGCCATTTTTCGCAAAAAATTCGCATCGTTGCTCTTTCCGAAACCAAGCTCCAGGGCTCGCTCCCAGCAATCGAGAGCAAGTTCATCGGGCACTTTACCCTCCAGATGATTTTTGAGGACATTTGCGGCAAGCTCCATTACTTCCGGGAAGAAGAGCCTGAAATACTGATAGCTGTACTCCATGCGGATAATCTGCTCCAGCAGAATAAAGGCATCGTAATATTCCTGGCGGAGAACAAGCTCCTCACAGAGAATAAAGCCGTAGTCCATGAAATCTTCACGGGTAAACCATTTTGCAAGGCGGAAACTGGCATGATTCATGCTCATTCGTTTGAATTCGGCAACTGCATCATCCTCACGGTTGTGCATGAGGTCAAAGAAAATAAGCTTGGAGCGGCTTTCCTCGTCGTTGCGCTTTAAAAGCCAGGCACGATAATCAAAGGAATTGACCGAGCGATTGTAACGGCCACTCCCCTTCCGCATGAAATAAGACTCGTCAAAAAGGGAACGCTGCTTTGCATCGGACAAAATCTCGTATGCTTTGACAAGCCGCCTGAATTCTTCGGTGGTCGCCGTGTCCTGAGAAGCGTCGGGATGCAAGAGCTTTGCTTTTTGTCGGTAAGCGCGCTTGATTTCTGCCGCAGTGGCATTCTGACGCACACCGAGAATTTTATAACAATCTTCCATAAATTGAGATTATCGGACACAATCCGATAATAAATGTTCATATATAATAGAACTTTTCGGAGATTTATACAAATGAAAAAGTCGCTTCAAGATTGGGAAGGTCTATTTTGCCCGCTTTCAGCATGACTTTTCCGTTCAAATCGACCGGAGCCTCACCGCCAATCGTCGTCTCCATGCCAAGCTGGGAGATGAAATACAAGGCCTTGCCCGGCTGCCTGTCAACACAGACGGCCTCGCCCTGCCAGTCAGGATGCTGCAAAAGATAAACCAGAGTCCAGTGGGTCCGGCTGTTTCGCTCGGCTTTTTTGCTTGCCTGCATGGCGGCATCTCCCTCACTCATCCGCATGAGCATGGTGTCCTTATCAATAAGTTTTTCGCCTTTCAGGAAAGCACGAAGCTGCTCATGGCCGAGTAAATCTCCATAACGACGAAGAGGCGAAGTAACCTGGGAATACATACCCACGCCCAAGCCCGCGTGACTTGCAGGAGTGACATTCACATTTCGTTTACGCATACACTTACGAAGGCGGAACTGGCCTGCAAGGCCCTCCGGGATATCTTTCGGCACTTCAGGGACATCCTGGGAAATAAATGGGAAAGGAATATTGTTTTTAAAGGCAAATTTTGCCGCTCCCTCGCCTGCAAGAACCATGGCCTCACGAACGACCTCACCGCTTTCATAGCGGGGGACTTCCTCAAAGCTAACTTCTTTGCTTTCGGGATTCACAGTGATATGTACTTCGGGAATTGAGATGTTAACGGCCCCGGCCTTGCATCTCCTCTCAAAATTACGGCGGGCAATATCAAAAAGAGGCTTTAGTTCTGGAGTGTCCTTCAGCTCGTCGGCCTTTTTGTAGCTGAGCCGCTTTACATCGACAATGGTACGAAGAACCTCGCAGTCCTCAAGGTCTCCGTTTTCGTTCAGCTTGATTTTAAAGCTCAAAGCCCGGCTCTCTTCACGCAGCCCCAGGGCATAATCTTCAAGGCAATCCTCGCTCAACATGCGGGCAGCCCCTTCAGGAAGATAAAGGGTCGCTCCCCTGCCCCGCGCCACCTTGTCAATTTCAGAATCAGGAGAGACAAAAGATGCCGGGTCAGCTATATGAACCCACAAAAATTCTCCGTCAAAGGCAATGGCATCGTCAGGATCTGTTGACCATTGGCTGTCGATGGCATAGGACACCCCCGGAAGGCGGATTCTCTCTTCTTCAGGAGGAGTTCCAAGAGATACAGTGGCGCTTTTTGCGCTCAAACCAAGCCTCATCGGATAAGGATTTCGCGTAATATTCCAGATTTTTGTATCAAGAAGAAGTTTGTGAGCCTTTTCGGGAGTCTCCTTAAAGCCCGCGTCCTTCATGGTCTTGCTTTTGTCAGTAGTTCCAAGGGCAAGAGCCTCAACATCACCCATATATTTTGAGTCTTCGGGGAGGAGATTTTTGGCTTTAAGACGCTCGATGAAGGCCGCACGGATTTCCTCAGCATGCTCCTTTTCATAAGCCTTGTTTTTCAGCTCATCGATTTTTTCGGCAGAACGAGGAAGAAAGAAAATCTGATTATCCCGAAGGACTTCTTCAAATTCAAAAGACGATTTAAGGGCAGAATAAAGCCCCCAGGATTCATTTGCCTTTAACTCACCACGAAGCAATTCCGCTATGTCCTTAAAGCCTTGCTCCGCTTTGGAAGTCTCATCGTCGCTCAGCAAAAGTTCATGAGTTTCGGAAATCTGACTTTTCACCTCGGAATTCTCAGCCAGAGCCGATTCAGCGAAATCAAGCAGGGCATCAATTGAGGAAGCCTCGCTCTCGCACAAAATAATCACATCCTTTTCACGGACTTTCTGGCTGGCATAAACGGCCTTTTTCCCGGAGGCAGTGGCACGAGAGACGCACCAGTTTACTAGAAATTTATCTCCATCCCGCTCTCCCACAAGGGCAGGAAGATTTTTATATATCACGACAGAATTTTTTTTCATGGATTGGATTTTATCAAAAATTTCTCACAGAGTACACAGAGCGCACGGAGAAAAAATGTTCTGCAAAAAAAATCCCCGCAAGGAAAACTTGCAGGGGATTTAGTGATATTAGCGGTTATTTTACGATGCCGATGGGAAAGCTGCGTCATTCTGATAGCCAGAACCGAAAACTTTCTCAAAAGCATCTGAATAAGTCTTTACAAATGACGGAACTTTCATTCCGCTTACTCCGCTTACAGTTTCACTTTGCTCCAGGTTGTATACGAAAGCCTTATCGCTTTTTTCTTCTGGTACAAGTTTTACAAGAGTGTAATCCTTGTTATGATCCGCTCCTTCAGGGAAAGGTGCTTTCACCAGAATATACGAAGGAATTTCATACCCGTTGATTTCAACCGTGTCAGTGGCGAAATAAACATAATCGCTCATAAATGTAGCGATTGCTTCAGCCATTGTGTATTGGATGTCTCCTTCCTTTTTTAACGAAGTAGAGGTGCTGGCAAACACAGGTGAACCGGAACTTTCGGAAGCCTCTGAATCATATTCATAACTTTCTACTTCTACGTTTTGCTCCAAAAATGATTTTTCTTTTTTATAGTTCTTTTCTTTAATTTTTATCCTATACTTTACAGGAGAAGTTATAGCAGAGCCGGAGACCTGAGTAACAAAAGAGATTAGTGTTGTGCCAGAGAAAGTTTCTACAACAATGGAGTTTGTGCTTTCTGTTGATTTTGGATCAGCAGATTTTGAACCCATTCCAGTAGATTTTACAGTCACATTAACTTTTCCAGGAGCTGAAGTATCAGTCAAATCAGTAATTTTTTCAGTTGCTCTGTATATTTCATTCATATCTTTATTAGCCTGATTAAGGGCAAAATAAAAACTAGTGCTTGTTCCAGAAGTCTTTTTTGGACTGTATTTAAGGCTTGCACGCGCCTCCGAATCAATCCAGTGAAAAAGTGCGTATACGGTATAGCTTTCTCTGTCACTCAGGGCGTAGCTCGCAACTTTTCCTTCGTTTGTATATGTAAAACCAGAATCAGCCCTTTTCTTTTCAGTAATTTGGCTCGCAGTCACATTCTCTGGAGAGGAACGAACAACGATAGCCTGAGCATCATATTTTTTTCTGAACTCGGCAAATTTATCAATATTAACATCAGAATCAGTATAGTTATAGTCCGCATCTGCTTCTGAATTATTTTTGGAAAGTCCAGCTTCACTTTCAAAAAATGCAATAGGGGTTGTATCAGAAGGATTTATTGCAGAATACAACTTAGCTGAAGTCCACCTAAGCTGTAAACTTGCGATTCGTATGCCGTTTTTATTGTAAAAATACAGGTAATCAGATGCAATTATTTTTCCATCTTTTTGGTAAATCTGATTCTGGCTTGCGCTCACAGACCATACTTGTATGTATTCTGTGACTCCTATCTCAGAAAGCATTGTCTTTACATCCGCTAAGTCCATATAGCGATAGACCAAATCCTTTACTTTTTCACTGAAATTACCGCTAAGGTTTACTCTTCGTGAAGATTCAACAATTGAACGAGAAGAAGATGACTTATATGTATTTGCAAGAACAACATACTCTACTCCGTCAATTGTAAGCATATCGCCTTCTGCAACATTTGAATAATCTACAAAAGCTGGTGTTTCGTATTTTTCATCCTCATCAGCGCATGACAATAAAAGAAAGGCAAAAACCATTACGAATGAAAACATCAGTTTTTTAGCTAGTTTCATATTTTTCCCCTATTTACAGTACTATTAGTACATAAGTTAATTGAAAATTATAAACCAAGCACTTTCAGAAGGCGATAGAGAAAACTTCTATTGTTTTTCCGTCGATTTCATGGTAAAAATAATCATCCTTGAGATGAAACTATTCTACTGTCTTCTTTTAACATCAATTTTTATATCACCTATTTTTGCTTCAGAAGATTATTTAAGCGACAGCCAAAAATTATTCGAGGGTGGCTATGAGTTTGCGAATGACCTTGAATCATTCATAACAACTGGAAACTATTCCCTTTTCAAGCAGTCAGCGGAATCCTTTGAGTCCGTTTGCTTTCAATACATAGAATCAAAGCAATACAAGGATTATTGCAAAAAATCCAGGGATTACTATCTTTTAGTTCAGAGGCTAAAAACAAATATACAACTTCTAAAAAGAATAGAACCTGATGAGAATTACGGCGATTTTGTCCGAGTTGCCACTGATATCAACCAGAATCTCCTCAAACTGTCTGAATTCAACACAAAATTTTACAGTCAGTCCATAAAAAACCGCTTTTATTTGATTCTTTTCGCCTTGCTTCTTCTAGTTATTTTCATAACTCTTCTTATTTTTCTCCACTTTAAATCTAAGCAGACGAAAAAAGAGCTTTCCGAAAACCGAAAATTCACAGACACGGTTCTAAACGCCATCGAAAACGAGCGAGGCCAGATTTCAAATGAACTCCACGACACAATAGCTCAAGAAATCAGAACCATACAATTTGAAGCAGAACATATAAAAACAGGCGAAGATTTAATTTCCAAAAAAAATCATATTGTCAACCTTTGCACAAATTGCATTCAAGAACTGAGGAATATATGCTACGACCTCATTCCCCCAGACTTAAAACTCGAAAAATCATCCGTTCAGCTGGAAAACCTAATGGAATTTCTCTGCAACAAGTTCAATTCTGAATTCAACGGAAAAATTCAGTGCAGTTTCCGCTCTGATGAAAACATAACGCCCATTAAGGACCAGAAAATTCTCCTTAATATTTTCAGAATCGTACAGGAAGCCCTTGTAAATATCAAGAATCATTCTGAGGCAACTTGCTGTTCCGTAGTAATCGGGCACGAAAAAGGCTTTGATGGAAGTGTAATTTATGTCACCGATGACGGAATCGGAATTCCGCAAAAAATCCTTCAGGAAGGAAAAGAAATGCATTTTGGGCTTCATTCAATGAAAAGCCGGGCAGAATCAATCGGCGCAATTCTTCAGATTATCAGCGAAGAGAACGACGGAACGGAAATCATCATAAAGCTTCCAGATAATATCGAAAAAAACAGGAAAGGCTTATGAAAAACACACTCTTCATTATTGATGACCATGAAATGCTGGGAAGAGCGCTAAAAAGCTGGCTAGATGAAAACACAAAATGGAAAGTGCTGGCTACTGCCACCGACACAAAAGAGGCTAGGTCTTTTTTCAAATCTTCATCCCTTGAGAGCCTTCCCGAAATAGTAATTTGTGATGTTCAACTAAAGAACGAACAAAGTTTTGATTTTATCAAAGAGATGAGCACAAACTTTCCGCAAATAAAAACAATCGTCTACTCAATGTTCGAAATGACAGGCTATGCCATGCTTGCCAAAGAATGTGGTGCTTCCGGCTATATTTCAAAATCAGTCTCTGAGGAAGAATTCTTAAAATGTCTGGATTATGTACAATCCGGCAATCAATATATCCAAAAAGAAATTGCTCCCAAAGTTCAAAAAGCCCTCGATGCGACTCGATTCTTAACAAAGAGAGAAAGAAGCGTTTTTGAAGAGATAATCAACGGGCTTGACAATGACGAAATTTCCGAAAAACTTAACATTTCCCGTCACTCGGCAGAAATTTATGTTTCCAGGATATACGAGAAACTGGGCATTTCCTATCGGGAAGATCTGATTTCTCGATTTAAATAATACTATCTGCCGCTGTAATCTATATCACTGAGGAAAATCTCACTGAATCCTTGACTTCCTTCGGCAGGGTAAAGACCATTGGCAATATAGAATGGAGCATTGTTTTTTGTGATTTCTGGCAGAATATCTTTATCAAAAACCAGTTTTTCGTTGTAATAAATCAGCACGGTTTTTCCGTCAGATTGAACTGAAATTTTTCCGACATCACCCAGACTATAGGCACCAAGGACGATTGTTTCTGACTCAAATGATTTTTCATTTAATTCCACAGGGAATTTTACTGTCACAAGTCCGTTTTTACAGACAATTTGAAACACAGATTTTTTAATGGGGGCGTAAACAAAAACATGAAAAATCTGAACGCTCTCGTTAGTTTTGTCAGTGAAAAAACAGAAACTAAAATTATAGGAAAATGGATTTTCTATAGACAAAAATTTTTGCGTTCTCAGATAATTCTTAAGATGCTTATGCCCCTGTGCATATTCCTTTGCATCCATTGAAAGATGGACCCATTGTTTGCCGCTTGAGTCCACTTCCATTCGAAAAAATTTACTGTTGTAATTGTAATAGTGACTTAACCTGTAAACTGATTCCAACCCATCTTGGGGAAACACATGGCTCAATGAATCGTAATTATTAAAGTTGATTTTGACTTCAGGGAGTTTTGAAAGTTCTTTGTCCGTAAGATAACGGCCGTTAAAATAAAGATTTAATGACGACTTATAGGCAACTTTGTCAGCAGTCATCACGGTCTTGCTTACAAGCAAATAAGTCAAGAGAATAATCGCAGAAAAAATCAGAAAAAAGAAAAGGAGTGACTTCTTTTTCACAATGTAATTATACATGCAAAAAAAATCCCCTACAAGAAAAACTTGCAGGGGATTTAGTGATAGTAGTGGGTCGCTTCCGCGGAAAAATCATAGATTTTTCCGAGACTCACTAAAAACCTGCCTCGCAGGTTTTTACCTCGCTGTCGCGAGCGCTCACTTCCGCGGAAAAATCATAGATTTTTCCGAGATTCGCTCAAAACTCACCTCGTGAGTTTTGCCGGCTTCGCCGTCGCTCACTACCATTTTTTCTCGATCTCTGGTTCACAGATGTTGATTTCTGTTTCGAGATCGAAGAATTTTGCGCGTGCCATGTCTGGTGTGAAGTTGATGGTGTCGCCGAGCTGGACTACAACTTCTGGAGCAACTTTTGCTACGATGTTTGCGTCCTTAACCTGTACGAATACATGTGTCTCAGCACCGAGAGGCTCTTTGTTTGTGACTTTAACCTGCATGTTGTTCTCAGCAGCAGGAGCAGTCTGATAGTGCAAGTCCTCTGGGCGGATACCGAATGTAACTTCTTTTCCGACATAAGCCTTGAGGTGTTTCTGCTGGTCTTCTGTTGGAACGAGAGTGAATGAACCTTCGTTTGCAACGACTTTTCCGTCTTTTTCCTCAATCTTGAGTTTGAAGAAGTTCATTGGTGGTGTACCGATGAAGCCTGCAACGAATTTGTTGATCGGGTGGTTGTAAAGATACAATGGCTCACCAATCTGCTGGATTCGTTTTTCAGACATAACGACGATTTTTGTACCCATGGTCATAGCCTCGACCTGGTCGTGGGTTACATAAATCATTGTTGCCTGCAAGCGGTGATGAAGAGAAGAAATCTCACCACGCATTGTAACACGGAGTTTTGCGTCGAGGTTAGAAAGAGGCTCGTCGAACAAGAATACTTTTGGAGAACGAACGA
>CAMOEE010000074.1 GCA_946611835.1 uncultured Treponema sp.
AACTCCTTTAGTTACTGAATTTTAATCACAAGAAGTGTCTGGTCATCGCGCAGCGTTTCGTTACCAATAAACTTCTTGATATCGGTTTTTACCAGGTTTGCAATATCCTTACCTGGCAGTTTAGCATTCGCTTTTATGATATTAGTCAAGCTCGCAAGGGAATATTGCTGCCCCTGTGCATTAAGAGCTTCGACCAAACCATCAGTATAGCATATTATAATGTCTCCTTGGCTTGCTGTAAACTCTATATCTTTGTAACTTGTCGTTTTTTCGATACCAATCGGCTCACAAGTTACTGATACCTTTTCTACAGCACCCTTAGCTACATTATAACGATAAACAGGAACGCTTCCACCTGTTGAAAGCTGAACCTTTTTGCTTGTCGGATCATAGTTGATGAGGGCGACAGAAGCGAAGTGATCTGCCTGAGGCTCTGAACAGATGCCCCTGTTTGCCCAGCTCAGGATTGTTCCGGCACTTTGCGTTGTATTTACGATAAGACGGAACATGGCACGAATCATAGCCATTACGAGGAGGGAATTCATCCCTTTGCCTGCTACATCCATCATGATGAAGGCAATTCGGTCTGTTCTGGCCGGGATTACATCGAAGATGTCTGAACAAACGCCAGATGTATGTTCCGTATAAGATCCGATGTTGAGCCCAGGAAGTGGGGGAAGTTTTTTTGGAAGCAATGAAACCTGAATGTTAGAGGCAATGTCGGCCTCTTTTGTAAGATCCTGCTTTTCTGTGTATTGCTTGAAGTTAAGTGCGGTTTTGAGTGCTGACTCCGCAAATCCTGCGAGGGTCTGTGCCCAGCTGAATTCGCTCTCGCCGAAGGGGTCAGTATCCGGATTTCGAGAGAGGGCAAGTACGCCGACCACGACATCCCGCCCCGGCATACGGAGCGGAAGGAAAATATAGCTTCCCAGCTTGAGGAAGTCCTCTGGACCGTTTTCTACGATGCGGTCATCAAGTTTTGGAACCGGAATAAGCTCTGCTTTGCCGGCTGTTGCGATTTCACCGAAAATGTTGTCACGAAGCGGGAACTGCGCATATTTGAAACTGGTTGATACACGAAGCGGCTTGTGAGGCAGGTCTTCAGGAAGCTTGTATGGAGGAGGAAAATCGCCGCTGAATGATTTTACGGTGATTAAGTCCTCGAACTCGTCTACCATGAGAATTGCGCCACCATTTGCCTTTGTGACCTCAACACAGGTTTTGTTGATTTCGTCGAGAAGCTCCTGCATTCCGTCTTTATTTGAGAAAGAATCTGATGCAAGAGTGTTGAACGCCTTGCCTTTTTCGATAAGGTCGATTTTTTCGGCTTGGATTTCTTCGACAATTACCTCAGGCTTTGCCTCTTCTGACTCTTCTTCCTGCTCATCTGCCTTTACATATTCTTTTGGCTTGCCGAAAGCGAGCATGATGCAGTATGGAATAAAAAGAAGTGATGATAAAAGGATGAGAAGTGAGAAGAGCATCATGCCCGGATGTGACGCCGTGTAGAGACATGCAAAGATTACCACCGCAAGAGCAAAATATGCGATGAAGCTGACCTTTGCGGTCCTTCTTACTTTTATGATTGTAAGAAGTATTCCTATTGCTACAGCGACGACCGCCGTACAGAACAAAGGAATGTAGGAAATTGCGTCTGATGTGAACATTTGACTCCCTTTTGATGAACGCAGACTGAAAAAATCAATTTGCGCTCCCTTAACAGATTTTATAATTGTAACATCTGAATATGTTACCGTCAAGTTTTAATTTAGTTCTGGACTTTGATTTTCTTCTTGAATAGTACACCTTTTATAGTATTTTTGAGGTGTTTCAGCGGTGTTTCGCCAAAAGTTTTCAAAAAAGGTGTCGCAATGTCATCAAGGGTTGTTCCCTCGCCGAATTTTCCCTTGAGCTCGTCCCAGTATTTTATGACCCAGACATAGAGGTCGCTTTTGGTACGGTGGCGGAAATACCGCATGATTTTGTATTTGTCTATGATTCTTATGACGGGAAAATAGACATGCAGAAGCCAGGACTGCATGGCAAGGTCCATTCCGATCTCGTCGGTCTTGTTCATGTTGATGTAATACTTATGGGTGAGAATATGGTTGTAGATTACATCGTACTGGCCTGGAACTGAGAAATCCAGTGACCAGAAATCAGTGACATCTCCGAAACCTGTCTCCGAATAGAAGACCCTTTTCTCATAGTTTATGACCTGCCTGGTCATTTTTTTAAGGGAGTCGCCCGGCTTGAGCTTGATTTCGCTCTGCAGGCTGACAACCTCGGCGTCGATGAATTCGATTCCCTTTGCCTTTGCCACTGAGACCCTGTGATTTCCATCCCTTACGAAATAAACGCCTCCAAGCTCGTAAAGTGAGATGGGGGGGAGCGGAATGTCGTTTATATGGGCCATGTCGATATGTTCCCACCGGGTCTTTAAATGCATGCTCTTGGGGAAGAAGCGGTTGTCGAAGTCGTTGTAGCGTCCTTCGCTCCCGACAATCAGCTTGACTGGGATGGTCTGCATTCCTTTATAGACTTCGTTCTCTGGTTTCAAAAGCTTTTTTATGTCGGACAGGGAAATCAAAGTCGCCTCGTCAGGATTAAGGAAATGCTGAACCTCGTTGAAAAGCGCCTTGTGCCTTGCTTTTGAGAAGTCGTCGTCTGTCTCGCTTGTCGTCATGTAATTATTCATTGGTCTCTGTACCGTCCGTATTCTCGTTTAGTTCGATTATTGTATGGCTGTAGGCGTTTACCACTGTGGTTCCGCCGGTCTTTGTGACCCTGGGCATGCTCATGTCATACAGATGAATGTGCCCGTGGACCAGAAAGGTGGGGCTGAAACGCTTTATGAAGGTGTTGAAGCACTCGAATCCCTGATGACAGGGGTCTTCCTTGTCGTGGATGTGCCTTGGGGAAGCGTGGGTGAGGAAGATGTCCAGATATGTTCCGTAGCGGATTTTGTTGAAAATGAGCCTGGGAAGGAGGGCGAGGAGCTTTAGGCGCATCTGGGAGTCGGTGTACTGGTTTAGCCCGTTATTGTACCTTTTTGAGCCTGATGCCCCCGCAATCAGAAGAGGCCTGGTCTTTCCGTTTGGAAGGTTGATTCGTATCTTTTTATCTACTAAGGCTTTGAATCCTGTGTAAATCGCACCGAAACTGCCCTTCATTTCCAGGTCTGAGTCGTCCTGCCAGGTCGGGTGCGGCCCGTTCTGCTTCTTTTGCTTGTGGTAGTACTTGAACTCGGAAAGGTTGTGGTTCCCGAAAATGAAGTATGTCTGTTTGTTAAGAGTTGAGACTATGAAGTCGATGTAGTCTGACGGCAGGTCCCCGGCACAGAGAATAAGGTCTATGTCCTTGAAACGCTCCTTTGCCTGAGTGCTGTAAACGAGAGGGTCAATCTGATCTGAGACGCAAAGTATCTTCATGATTTGTGTTAAATTCCTGCCTTGGCAAGAATAGTCTCAAGTTTTTCCTTTGGAACAAGCTCTATAGGCCTGTTCTCTGCAAAACGAATTGCGGTAGTGGTGAATTCGGAAGATGTGCAGGCGAAGGCCTTGACGCAGTTCTTGGACTTGGAAAGGTCCAGCGCCCGGCGGACTTCTGTGTCTTCGATTGGGTCTGTGATCCGGTAGAAATTTACCAGGAAGAGCTGCTTTCGCATGTTCATCCAGTCGTCCTTCTTTACCTCTGTGGCGATAATCTGGCAGCCCCATTTCGTCTCCTCGGCTGTTTGTGCCGAAAGGTTGAAGCCTGCCAGGGCCGCCTTCTTGCATATTTCTATGAACTCGTTGTTTGAGCAGGTGAGGAATTCCTTGAGGCTGTCATTGGCCTGTAAGTCTTTGTATTCTGAGAGTTTGGACGGAACATCACGGAAGTTCTTGTTGACCTTCATGATGAGCTGCCACTGCTCGATGGCCTTGTCAATCTTGCGGTTTTTCTCGAAGCATGAGGCCAGGAAGTAGCGCGCGAAGAGGGTTTCCTGGGCCTTTTCGTCTTTGCTTGCCTTGACGGCCTTTTCGAATTCAAGCTGGGCGTTGTCCGTGGCCCCGGCCAGCATGTAGCAGGTGCCCCGTTCAAGGGTTGCCCTTTGTTTAAAATCCGGGTCACGGCAGGCCTTCTCGAATGACTTGACTGCGGCCGGATATTCCTTGCTTTCTTTTTGAATTTTACCCAGATAGTAGTAGGTTGAGAAAGTTTCCGGGCTGAGCTTTATGGCGTAGTCGATTGCCTTTTTGGCGTCGTTGTACTGCTTTGCGCGGAAGAGAATCATGCCCATGCCTGACCAGGCCTTGATGTGCTTTTTGTTGAACCTGATTGCCTTTTGATAAAAGCCAAGGGCGCTCTCGGCGTTGTTCTGCTGCTCGACAATTTTACCGCACTGGTAGAAGTTCTCGGCGTTTGTCGGCTCCAGCTTTGTGAGAAGAAGGAATTCTTTGAGGGCCTCGTCCAGCTGGTTGAATTTGAGGTAGAGCTGGGAAATCTGCTTGCGGAATTCGACTTCCGGGAGCTGGGCGTCGAAAATTGCGTTCTGTGCGACGGTCTTGAATTCCATGAGGGCAAGCTCGTTCTTGTGGTCTGCGAGATATGCTTTGCCCAGATAGTAGTGAGCATGGTAGTCGCGGGGATCCTTGGCAATCAGCGCTTTGGCCGTTTTTTGGGCGGCGGCGTATTTCTGCTGCTTGATGAGCTTATTTATAGTGTCAATCTTTTTTGGGGCTGCCAATGTTTTGACAATGAATACTGTGAGAAATCCTATCAAAACGAGAAGTATAAGGCTGACTGCAATGATTACCATATAAAAGGGAACTCCAGCTGTTTAATGTGAATTTCAGTATACATCAAAATATTGGGGAATTCAATCTTTTTTAACTTTGTGTTAAGTTTGATGGAGAAAAGCAAAAATCATGCCGATAAAATAAGAATAAATCCTTTTTGTTGTGTGGTATTATGACTTGTTCTTTTCGTAAAAAAATATTTTTGACTTCGCTTATCCTCCTCGTAATTGTGCTCCCGTTTTTTTCCCAGACAAAAAAGACGGCCCTTCCCAAAAAGAGCCTGCCTTCCTCTGCCTCAACGACCACGAAAACTCCTGAAGCAAAGAAAGCTGTGGATGCCCTCAAAAAGAATCCCGGAAAGAATCAGAAAAAAGAGGCAGTAATCGTATTCAACGAGGACTTTGAGAAAGGAGAGGAGCTTTTCCAGCTGAACAAGCCTGAAAAGGCAATCGAATATTTCGAGAAGGCCCTTGAAAAGGAGAATGTTGACCCTAAAATCTATGTTTATCTTGGAGTATGTTATTATCAGATAAAGAATTATGATAAGTCTCTCTCGGTGTGCGTCCAGGGACTTGCAAAAGAGGATACCGACCATAAAATCCTTGCCTACAATGCCGGAAACTCATGCTATGCCATGGGAAACTATATGCGCGCGGATGCCAGCTACGCTATTGCCCTCCGTGAGGACGAGAACTATTCTCCGGCCCTTTTGAACCGGGCCAACGCCCAGCTAAAGCTTGATCACCTTGAGGACTCAAAGAACAATTATATCCGTTACCTTGAGCTGGAACCGGAAAGCCCCCAGAAAGAAAGGATTGAGACGATAATTGGCCTCCTTGATGCAGAAATTATAAGGCGGGCAAATGAAAAGCCGGAGCTGATTAACCCTGACAGCTTTGTCGAGAACGAGAAGATGGATGTCCCTGACGAGCCTGAGATTGTCCTGGCGGATGATATCCCCCAGGAGAAGGAAGAGCAGAAAGTCCCGGACGAAAAAGTTCATTCTGATTCTGTTGCCCCTGAGCTTCCGGCCGAGCTTGCGGAGGAAAAAGACAGCGACATCGTTGACGGTGATTCAGTCGCTCCGGCCCTGCCTCTTTTGCTTGCCGAGGAAAGGCTTCTGGAGAAGGTCCACGCTGAAAAAATCGCAGAGCTTGAGAGTGAGAAGCCCATTGTTCCTGAGAGGGTTCTTGAGGACGGAAACCCGCCTGAGATTCCTTTGGAGCAGCTTCAGCTTCCCTTTGAGAAAGAAGATGACGGGGAGAAAAAAGTTTCGGCAAAAAAAGCTGAGACGGATGTCCCGACTGAAAAATTCGGTATAGACGAAGACCTTATGCGCTTTGAGGAAGAAAAAAGGCAGGCTGAGGAAGAGGCAAGGGCAAAGGCGGCGGAAGAAGAGCGTCTTGCTGAGCTTGCTAAATGGCCAGCCCCGAAGGCCAGCCTTGCAATCAGGGGAGGGGAACGCTTCTCTCCGGATGGGGACGGACGAAATGACATCCTCTCCTTTATGCCTTCCGTCGAATATCTTGAGGAGCAGCCTGAGAGCTGGCAGATTCTTGTTTCGGATCCTTATGGAAATCCTTTCAGGACTATAAGGGGCAGCGGGGAGCTTCCAGAATCTATTGACTGGAACGGAAAGAGCGAGAACGGAGAGACCGTCGTATCGAAGAACACTTACACGGCCAGGCTCAGTGTCATTCCTTCTCAGAAAGATATTGCGAGAACAGGAAAAGCAAAGCTTGAGTCAAAGGCTGAGATTCATACAGGTCTTTTGGTTGAGGTCGTCATTCCAGACCATGAGTACAAAATCGTGGTTCAGTCGATTTCGTTTGACTCGAATGCGGCGGGATTCAGCAAGCTGTCAAAGGAGCAGAGCCTTTCCAATAACCAGACTTTGGATGAGGTCGCAGAGGAGCTTAAAGGGCTGACCGACGCTGACATAAACATCATAATCGAGGGACATGCCAACAATATCAGCGGAACTCAGAAAGAGCAGGTCGAGGAGCTTTTGCCTTTGAGTCAGAAAAGGGCTGAGAAAATCGTCGAGGAGCTTGTGAAGCGGGGGGTAGATCCGAAAATCCTTACTCCTGTCGGTGTGGGAGGCTCGGAGCCTATTGCGGGCAAGAACGACCGTGCGAACTGGTGGAAAAACAGGCGGGTCGAGTTCATTATCAAGCAGTAAGCGGATAAGGTGGCTGTTTTTGTGACTACCTTGTGCGGCGGACTCTGGCGAAAAGTTCTTCTTTTGTGAGCGTTGTCCAGCAGGGGCGGCCGTGGGGACAGTGAGGGTCTTTCAGCTCCAGGGCTTCTTTTGCAAGGTTTTCTGCGGCCTCTGGGCCAAGGATAGTCCCGTCTTTGACTGCGGCCCTGCAGGCTGTCATTGCGGCAATCTGGTAGATGATTTCCTGGGGGCTTACATGCTTTTCAAAAATGGCGTCTTTTAAGTCAGCCTGGCTTCCTTTGTAGCGGGATGGAAGGGAGGTGAAAATCCATCTGCCCTTTCCCTTATTCTCGCATTTAAATCCTGCAGTGGACAAGGTCTCCTGAATTGATGAAAGGTATTCGTCGTCTTCCTTTGACTCTGTTTGAATCTCGTATGGAATCAGAAGCTCCTGAGTCTCGCTGCCGCCGGACATCAGTTTGTTGAAAAGGATACGCTCGTGGGCGGCATGCTGGTCAATCAGGTAGAAAATCCCCTTTTTTTGCACCATCAGGAATGTTCCGAAGAGTGTTCCGTAGTAGACAAAATCTGGCTCGGAGCGGGAAGAGACGGAACTTCCGGGAATTGAGAAACGCATTTCGCCTGATGTCTGGAAACGGATGTGATTTCGGGCGAAGGAGTCTGAGTCTTTTGGCTGGGCAATTTTTTCTTCTGAAAGGGCGTAATCCGCAAGGCGTGATGAATAGCTTTGGGGCTGCATCTGGCCGCTGTTTTTTGTGTGGTCAATCTGGAAGCGGGCTTCTTTGTTTGGTGTACTGTTGATAGAAAAATCGTTTGTTCCAAATTTAGACTCTGCGACAGAGAGATTTGAGGCATAAGACTTTCCCTCAAAATATTTCTCTGTGCTCTCCGTGTGCTCTGTGAGGGATTCTTTTTCTGAACGGGAAAGTTCCTTGTCGATTATGGCCTGAAAGAGGCTGTTCCTCTCGTTTCTGCTTATTTCTTCCTGAATTTCCTGTTCCCGTTCGAAGCTGCTTTTGATTCCGTAGCTCCTGAAATAATTTTTGACCCCGCTTGAGACTCCGTGGTGTACGCTTGAGATGTCTTTGAAGCGGACTTCTTTTTTTGCAGGATGAATGTTGAAATCAACTACTTTGGGGCTGACATTGAGGAAAAGGGCCGCCACAGGATGGGTTCCGTTGGGAAAAAAGCCCTGACAGCCGTATTCGATTGCCTGCAAGAGGGAATATTCCTGTACGCGACGGCCGTTGACGAAAATGTAGATTTGCTTGCGGTCGTTGCGGTATACGCTTGGCTCGCCGATTACGAGCGAATAGCTCCAGTCCGTGATTCCGTCGTTTTCCTTGCCGCTTGATTTTATCTCGGCGAAAAGACTGGTGCTTTCCTTTAGCTCCAGAGCCCGGGCGAATCTTTCTGCCAGACTTACTCCACCCGGAAGGTCATGGCGGACCGTGCCGTCAACCGTGAGGCGGAAGGAAATGTCAGGTCGGGGAAGGGATTTTTCGATGAAGACTTCCCGGCACATCATGGTCTCGGATGAAGGTCTTTTTAAAAAGTGCCGGCGGGCAGGAAAGTTTTCAAAAAGGCCCTCGCTCATGACTATTGTGCCTTTTCCGTCCTGTACAGGTGGTATTGTCTCAATAAGATGGTCTTCGGTTATGCTGGCCCGCATCCTTTTGCTTCCGCTCATGATAGAAAGGCGGGATACGGCGGCGATTGAGGCCAGAGCTTCACCACGGAAGCCCAGGGTCGTGAGGTTCAATAAGTCTTCGGATTTGGAAATTTTGCTCGTGCAGTGGGGGCGGGCGCAGTTTTTGAGGTCGTCGAGAGTCATTCCGTCCCCGTTGTCTGAGATTCTTACCTTTTCAATTCCACCGCCGGTAATTTCGACAGAGATTGTGCTGGCCCCGCTGTCTACGGCGTTATCTAGAAGTTCCCGAACTATTGCGGCGGGGCGGTCAATCACTTCTCCAGCGGCGATTTTGCGGGCTACATCGACTGAGAGCGCCCTGAGGGGGCGGCGTTCCTTAGACGGACTTGCTTCTTCCATTACTGGCGGAGTCCTTCGCTGGGGGCGCCTGCGCTTCCTGTTACTGAATCTGCGCCTGTGAACAAGTCAAGCTGAGGCTCGATATTGATTTGTGCAGCTGGGGATGCCGGATCGGCTTTTACCGGCTGATTCATGAGAATCTGAATCTTGCCTTCGATTTTTTCTATGTCTTTTTCGAGAGTTTTTGCCAGTTTGATTCCTTCCTCAAAGCTTGAGAGGGCATCCTCAAGGGAAATGTCCTGCTTCCGGATATTCTGTGTGAGTTCTTCCAGTCGGGAAAGATTTTCTTCAAATGATTTCATGTTTTTATCCTATCAAAAATAATAAAGTTTAACCATAGATTACCGTGAACGCTTGCGTTCAAAGGATTACACAGATTTTTATTCTGCTGTGGCGTAAATCTTGCCTTGTGCTGGGGTGATTTCGAGGCGTGTGCCGCTTGGAGCATCCAGCGGGCTCCGGACGATTTTTCCCTCAGTGGTGCGGACCATTGAGTAGCCCCGGTTGAGGATTGTCTGGGGGCTGGCCTGCTCAAGGATGTGGACGCTCTGCTGGATTATCTGCCTGGTGTCCTTGATTTTATTGTTCATGCCGTCGATTAAGGCCTGGCGGGCATTTTCGAGGCGGTTTAAAAGTGGCTGCTCGATTGAGCGGAAACGGACTTCCATATTGTCAACATTGAATGACTTAATCATGAGCTTAAGGCGTTCGACCTTGCCCGTAATCTGATTGTAAAATTCTTCTTTGTAGGCGGCAAGACCCTGGAGAATGTCACTCTGCCTGGGAACAACAAGCTCAGCTGCGGCTGATGGGGTTGGGGCACGCATGTCGGCGGCGTAGTCGCTTAAGGCCCAGTCTATCTCGTGTCCGACTGCGCTGACGACAGGAATATGGGAAGAGGCGATTGCCCTGACCACGACTTCCTCGCTGAAAGGAAGCAGGTCTTCCAGGGAGCCGCCTCCACGGCCTACGATAAGAACATCACACATATTGAAGTCATTTGCGGTTTTAATCATGTTTGCGATTGTAAGGGCAGCTCCCTCTCCCTGAACTAGTGCCGGGAGAATTACTACATCGACGCCAGGGTTACGCCTTTTTGTAATTTGAAGGATGTCACGAAGGGCGGCTCCTGTTGGGCTGGTTACGATTCCGACCCTTTTTGAGAAGCGGGGAATGGGCTTTTTGTTCTCGGAGTTGAAGAGGCCTTCGGCTGCCAGGCGTTTTTTTCGCTCCTCAAGAATCTGCAGGATGTTTCCGGAACCGGCGATTTCCATCTTGTTGATGATAATCTGATAATTTCCTCGGGGGGCGTAGACTGAAATCGAGCCTGTGCATTTGACCTTCATTCCGTCTTTGGGAATAAAATCGAGGCTCATGGCCCTGCCACGGAACATAACGGCTGAAATCTGGGCGCCCTCGTCCTTCAATGTGAAATAGAGATGACCGCTTGCGTTGGGGCGGTAGTTTGAGATTTCGCCCTCCAGGGTGATGTTTGAGAATGTGCCTTCGAGAATCTCACGGATCAGGGATGTTAGGTTCGAGACTGTGAAAACGGTGTCTTTGGGAAAAAGTTCGGTCATGCGGTCATTATATTGTTAAATGTAGAGTTTTGTAAATTATTACCTAAATCCAAAAACAGGCTTCCAGTCGTGAAAACGGCTTATCGAAAGCTAGGGAGCGACGGCGAAGCCGGCAAAAGTCGTGAGACGACTTTTGAGCGAGATGA
>CAMOEE010000075.1 GCA_946611835.1 uncultured Treponema sp.
TCTTTCATCGAGTTCAACTACCAGCTTTTGCAGAGCTACGACTTCCTCCGATTGCACGAAAAACACAACGTTCAGCTTCAGATTGGCGGCGACGACCAGTGGGGCAACATCACTGCGGGCGTTGACTTGATTCGCCGAAAACTGGGTGGCACCGAGGAGCTTAACGCGGCTCACAATGTGTTCGGCCTTACCTTCCCGCTCATCACCCGAAGCGACGGCAAAAAGATGGGTAAAACTGAGAAGGGGGCTATCTTTCTCGACGAGAGCATGACAAGCGTTTACGACTTCTTCCAGTACTGGCGAAATGTCGCTGACCCTGATGTAGAGAAATTCTTCAAGCTCTTCACATTCCTTGAAATCCCGGAGATTAAGGAAATCTGTGCAGGCGACATCAATGCCGCAAAAGAGCGACTGGCTTACGAAGTTACCAAAGAAATCCACGGAAAGGAAAAGGCTGATTCAGCTCTTGCCGGAGCAAAGGCAGCCTTTAGTGGCGAGGGAGACAAAACTCAGATGCCGACTGTTGAGGTTGCAAAGGCAGAGCTTGACGCAGGTCTTGGTGTTCTCGCGCTTTTCGTAAAGGCAGGTTTGTGCGCTTCAAACGGAGACGCCCGAAGATTGATTCAGGGTAACGGAGCTTCATTGAACGGAAAGACTCTTTCTGACCCGACATTCAAAGTCACGGCCTCAAACCTGGATAAAGACGGGGAGCTTGTGCTTCGTGCGGGTAAGAAAAAGTTCTGCCGCGTGGTTTTCAACTAGAACTTCATTTATTTCACCGTGATTTCAATCTCCGTGCTTTCCTCTCCGCATTGCACGGAGATTTTTTGTTTTCCGCGTTTAAGCGGCACTTGTGCCAGAAAAGGTCTTCTGCTTTCGCAAAAAAATCTTCCGTTCACAAAAAATCTTGCTGTCTCTTCGCTTCCGCCGCTTGCTTCCACTACCAGTTTCTGCAGGTCAGGGCGGATTGATTCGTCGTAATAGAAGGTGCTGCCGTTTCGTGGAGAGATAATCTTTAGTGGGCTTCCTTTATCGTCCACAATTCCAGAGCGGTTTTTCAGGCGGAACCATGTTGCGTATTCGGCGGGGTAGCTCGTTCCCCCTTTTGTGTGCCAGTCGCATTTTTCCTGATATTTTTCGCCAATCGGAAGGTATTCTTTTACTGTGTCGGGACAGTTTTCGCAGGCAATTTTTCCTGAGAGAGAGCAAATACGCACCTTTTTGAACTGGGCTGGCTTTTTGAAATCTTCGCCTTTGTTTCCCTGGAGCATAACAAGAATGTCGCGGGCGATTTTTGCCGGGATGGAGCTTCCTGTTTTTCCGATGACTGTCTCGCCGCTGAAATTCCCCATCCAGACACCGACCGTATAGCGGGGACTTGCTCCAAGAGCCGTGATGTTCTGGTACTGGTTCGCCGTTCCTGTCTTGAACATTGACGGAAATGGCGTTTGGAATGTCTGGTTGTAGCCGAATCCGAGCGCGCGTGCATCCTTGTCCGAAAGAATGTCGCAGATAAGTCTTGCTGTGTTTACATCAAAAACTTGCGCTGTCTCTTCTGAATTTGGTGATTCTTTTTTCTCCTTTATACTGGTCTGAGCAGAGTCAAAATCGTCAATTGCCCTCAGTGGCAAAAAAAGACCGTCACGAGCGAAGACCGAGAATGCCTGTGTCAGCTCAAAAATCGAGACCTCAGCCCCGCCCAAAGCAAGCGAAAGCCCCGCCTCCTGTTCTTTTAGTGAATTGAATCCCAGCTCAAAAAGTTTTTTCTGGTATTTTTCGATTCCAATCTCGTTCAAAAGCCAGACTGCCGGGATATTCAGGCTCGAAGCGAGGGCGACCCGTAGTCTCACTGGCCCGTTGAAGCGGTTGTTGAAATTCTGAGGCACATAGAGGCTTTCAAAACCAAATTCCATGGGAATATCAGGAAGGACTGAAGAGGGCGAAAATCCATTTTCCAGGGCGAGGGCGTATAAAAAAGGCTTCATGCTGCTTCCCGGTTGCCGTGCTGAGAGAATGCCGTCAATCTGCCCCTTATGCTCTTCATCAAAAAAATCCGAGCTTCCGACCCAGGAAAGGATTTCCCCTGTCTGTGTGTCGCAGACAAGAACGGCTCCGTTTGACAGCCTGTTTTTGGCCTGCTCAGCCACTGAGCGGGAGAGCATGTCTTCTACCGCATTCTGTAAATCCAGATAAAGGCTTGTGTGAACCTCTGCTTTTTTCCCGACCGGTGAATCAGGAAGATTTGTGATGTAGCGCACGAAGTGAGGGGCTTCAAAAGGATAGGAGAATTTCTTTGCAGTCGGTGATACCTTAAAAGGATTGTAGAGGCTGGGGCGGCGGACGCTTACGGCAAGGCAGATGCTCTCGTCTTTGCTAAGTTCCTTTACTGATTTTGAATAAAATGTGCGGGCGGCGCTAGCGATTCCCTCTGCATTGAATCCGAAAGGAACTGAGTTCAGATAAAGCTCTAAAATCCTTGACTTGGAGAGCCTTGATTCAAGACGGAGGGCGTCAAATGCCTCTGTGATTTTTGTGAAAAAGGAGCGCTTTGTGTTTGGCTTTATGATTCGGGCCAGCTGCATCGTTATCGTGGAAGCCCCGCTGACTGTCCGGCCCTCGCTCGCATTCTGGAAAAAAGCCCTGAGAATGGCCGCAAAGTCAATTCCGTGATGCGAGTAGAATTTTTTGTCCTCGCTTTCGATGAAGGCTTCCTGGACGAAGGGAGGAATCTCTGAAAGCGGAATGAATTCCCGCCGGATTCCATTTTCGACGGCAGTAATCTGAATCAATTTTCCCTGACAGTCGTAAATCCGTGTGGAAACAGGCCTCTTATTGAAGTCGCTTAAGGCATGATATGGTGAAAATCTTAATACAAGAAAAAAAAGTGCGGAAAGAGTAAAAATTGAGCATGTAAAGACGGCTCTTTTCTTGAAAAATCTTTGTTTTGCTTTATTCATCTGTTCAAAATCTTTTATAAGGTCACCGAATTGTAGCACGAGAGGCAGGAATTTTCATCATCTTTTCTTTAAAATTTCTTAATATTTTCTTTATTTTTGAGGAATCTGTGGTATAATCAGATTTATGCAAAATCAACAGCAGCATAGAAGAATTCAGAGACCTCTCAGACGAAGCATCTCTATTGGTTGCGTCATTTTCATTGTGGTCCTGTGCTCTATTTTGATTGTAACTAGCTATTTAAATTACCGCCGCTCACTTTACCAGCGTTTTGAATCCTATATCCACGACATCTTGAAGTATGTGGAGCGCCATATTGATGGTGATGACCTCATGGAATGTTCCGCAACTCTTTCCCGAAGCGAAAAATTCGACGAGCTCGAGAAGTTCATGGACGGAATAAAAGAAGATTTTGATATCCACTATCTTTATATTTTAAAGCCGATTATCAAAGACGGAAAGCATTGTATTATGAGTATTATTTCCGCAGAAAACTATTATGACCGCTATATCGACACCGAGGGCAATCTCTACCTCGGCTGGATTTCTGATGATGAGTATGACAAAGAGACCGTGGAAAAGCTTTTCACAATAATGGGGCAGAACAAAATTATTTACTATGAGGAAGCCACGGAGTGGGGAACTGATTACACAGGTTCCCTTGCGCTCCTGGATTCCCAGAAAAAGCCTTACGCCCTTCTTTGTGTTGACATCGATATCACTGATATCAAGGCCCTTATACGAAAACATACCCTGGAGACTTTATTCATTATCCTCCTGCTGGGTGCCACCTTCACTGTAATTTTTCTTTTGTGGATTCGTTTTAATGTCACAAATCCTATCCAGCGGCTTGAGACGGCCGTCGTTGAGTTTGCGCAAAAAAGCCATGGCCAGAGAAATCTCACTGACATGAGATTTTTTGCCCCTGTGATTCATAAAAAGAATGAGGTCTACAGTCTTTCTGAGGCCGTTACGCAGATGACCCTTGATATGAGGGACTATGTTGAGGATATAATTACTGCTGAAAAAAAAGCAGATATGATGCAGCAGCAGGCAAGCCAGATGTCGGAGCTTGCAAATAAGGATTCGCTCACGGGAATCCGTAACAAGACAGCCTACGATAAAGAAATCAAAAAACTGGAATATGACTTGAGCACGAGGAGCCTGAAGGAATTCGGAATCGCAATGATTGACCTTAATTTCCTCAAAAAGATAAATGACACCTACGGTCACGAGCAGGGAAACTATGCCATAAAAAAACTCTGCAATATTGTCTGTGAGGTTTTTGAGCATTCTCCGGTCTTCAGGATTGGCGGAGATGAGTTTGTCGTGATTTTAAAAGGCATGGATTACAGGAATATCGAGAACCTTGTCATTGATTTCAACATGAAGCTTGCTGAGCTTGCTGACGACGGAAACCTTGAGCCTTGGGAGCAGGTGTCCGCCGCAATCGGTATCGCACAATTTGACAGCGAAATCGACGCGAATGTACTCAATGTGTTCAAACGCGCCGATCAGAAAATGTATGAGTGCAAAAAGGCAATGAAAGCCCTCCGTGAGAATTAGGCTATCTTATCCTGTAGAGGATTCCGCCTGTCCTTCCGAATACTTCCGGTTCATACATACATTCGCCGCAGGCTGGCGGGGTAGGGAATATGCCCCGTCGCACAGCACGGAACTTAAATTCAGCAGTGGTCTTTCCTTTTGCAAAAGAATCCCAGAAGAACTGAATCTCCTGATTGTAAATCGCCTGATTGCTCATGTAATGCCCGTCTTCATGTGAATATTTTCCGTCTCCGCTGGCGTTATCGGCCGTGTCAGGGCTTGTGACGAATGTTGCGTCTAAGATTTCCGCTCCGCTTGGAACAGGTGCCCTCAAAGCGATGAATTCACGGTCGTAGATTGAAGAGAGGGTGATTTTTACCTTGTAGGTCTTCCCGCTTTCAAGCTCCACGACAGAATCTCCGCCGGCTTTTATTTCTTCTCCTGTGGCGTTGTCTAAAAGCTGCATAGAGATTCCAAGTCCCTCATCTTTTGCATCCTGTAATTCTTCCGGGATTGCGTAGCGCATGGTTGCAGTATAATAGAGCGAGCCTTTTCCATTTTTTGAGATTTCAAGTGGAAGGGGCGTGTCTTTCTTGAGCGATGCAATTTTTTCGCCGTTAAAAGGCAGTGTGACTGTCACAGGTTTTGCTGCCGCTCCCTTAAAATCGCCGCCGGCCACTTCAAGACTGTTCAAAAGAGCACTGGCTTTTAAATCTGTCTTGTCCAGGCCGTTCGTCTTGATCAGGGTATATATTGCCTCAAGAACCCGGGCCGTTGTAGCCGTGTTCTTCCAGTAACCTTTCCTCTGATTTTGCATGAGGGAGAAGACAAGCCTTGTTACGGTCGGATCGTCCTTATCAAGGATTGTAAAGAGCTGCAGGACCAGGGCAAGGTTTTCGGATTTGTCTCCGAAGCAGGCATAATGCCGCTTGGAAGCTTCCGGACTGGCAATTTCGATTCCCTGACTTGTCGGCCTCATAAAAGTCCGTATTTTTTCTGCCGCTTTCCCTGCAACAGCTGATGAAGGGCCGTCTTTTTCTGCTGCGCAAAGGCCCGCAAGTGCCAGATTCTCAATTTTAGCCTTGTCATCATTTATTATTTTAAGAATCCAGTCATCCTCAACAGTTTTTTTGTTTTTCGCCAGGACATAATAAATGTAGGCCTTGTAGTAGCTGTCGTAATCCTGATGATTTTTTGCGTATGTCAGCGGCATTATTTCATTCTTAATGTAGTGCAAAAGCATTTCGATATTGATGCTTAGCTCTTCGCTCGTGTAGCCCCTTTCTTTTGCAAGGGCATATATATGGGCTATTCTTGTTGAGACAAACAGATTTGACCTGATGGAATCAGGCCAGTAACCGAAGCCTCCGTCCCCATGCTGGGAATTCTTCCAGTTCTTGAAATAATAGCGCACCAGTTTTTTTATGTCCGTGATTTCGCTGTCAAGATTGAAGACATCGATGTAGTCGGCGAAAATTACGAGAGGAAGAACCCTTGCCGACTGCTGCTCAAGGCATCCGTAAGGATAGTCAAAGAGATATTTGACTGATTCTCCCAAAAGACCAAGCCGTGTCGCATCGAGGGTTACTGAAAGCGAGCCGTTCATGTCCTTTGCGTAAGAAGGAATAGCGATTTTTTCAGTGGCTGAATCCCCCTCTTCGTTAATCTGGCCTGTGGTCGTTACGGTTTCGAAAATGTAAGGCTTTTCGATTTTTAGAGGAGTTACCAGCTTTTCATTCAGGATGTCGCTTTTGATTGTGAACTCAAGCGTGACAAGCCCGGCCTTTTCAGCCGCAAGTTCGAAATAGACCGTAGAATTTTCTCCGCTCTCAATTCTTACCGTGTGCTCCGTCTCTCCATCGACAAAGGCCTTTCCTGCATTGAGGATGACGCCATTTTCCTCAGCCTTTGCCCTGTCGTTTTCACGCATGGCAAGGGAAACTGTGATATCATGGGCTTTTTCATCGAGGTTGGTCAAAAGAACGCCCAGCTCTGCCGTATCCCGCTCCCTCAGTTGCCTTGGAAGGACCTGCTGAACATTTATCGGGTTCTGGACCGCAATCTCATCTTCCTGCAGTGCGAGAAGTTCCCCGTTCACGCCGAAAACCGTGATTCTGTATGTCGTAAGAGTGTCAGGGAGCTTGAATTTCGCCGTTACCCTTCCGTTTTCATCTGTCTTAAGCATCGGCTCGAAAACTGCCGTAGGGTTGAAGTCGCTCCTTTCGTTAATTTTCTCGTCTTCCCCCGTGTCGCCGCCCTTGAGGTTCTTTACCTCGTAAGTGACAGGATCCATGAGGTAGGAACGGGAGTCCCCGCCAGAGACTTTGAGAGGGAAGTTGCTTGTGTTATAGAAAAATTTAATCGGATCGGGCACATGGTAGTTGACAAGATCAAGGACCCCACGGTCAACCGCCATCAATGTAAGCTCGGCGTTGGCTAGCGGCTTTCCGCCTTTTGTCGCAGTCAATGTAACCTGGGCCTCTTCACCCGGCCTGTAAGAAGGTTTTGAGCTTTCGACATTTACTGTGAATGATTTGATCCTTGGATTTACGAAAAGCTGGGCCGCACCATAAAAGCCCTTGGGCTTGTCAAGGTCTTCCTCTCCGTACTGGTGCCCTGGTTTTCCCTGCCGCACTGAATAAGAAGATATTGAAACATAGAAAACTGGAAGATAATTTCGTGCCACAGGAATATCGAGCACATGTATGTTTCCGCTCAGATGACGGACTTCCTCCGTGAAAATGCCCTCCCGCTCGACCGTAATGAGATAATTTCCTTCCGGCAGGCTGCTCTCAAGGAGAATGTGGGCTGTCTCGCCGGGATTGTACATATTCTTGTCCGGGGTGAGCTTTAGTTCTGAAGCGTCATCCTGGTACCATGAGGCTTTTCCGCTTCCTGTTACGAAAAATCCATATTCTGTGATGACATCCCTGCCTTTTTTGTCGCTCGTGGCTATATGAATTTTGTGGTAGCCGACTTCCTTCGGAGTGACTGTTATTTTGCCGTCTGCAGAAAGAAGTGTGCTTTCCTCGCTTTCAAGGACATCTGTCTTTTCGTAGCGGCTGTAGATGTCCCTGATTCCCTGCTGCTGAACCAGTGTCCATTCTTCCCTTGTGAGCGAGATTTTAAGATTTTTGCCCTTGCCAGCCAGGAGAAGGGCTGTGCTGTCATTTTTGACCGCCTTTCCTTCTGGATCCGCCATTTTGTAAGTGAATGTGAGTTTCTCGCCTTTTTTTGCGAATGCTCCCTTTTTTTCTGGCTTTGAAAGCCCCAGGTAGAAACTTGCCGGATGAACGACAGTTGCCCCGGATGCTGAAATCTGCTGGTTTGAGAGGTCGGTCACATCTGATGAGGCCCTGTACCTGTAAGGAGCGCCCTTGATTGACGAGCCGCTTGTCTCACAGGAAATGACTGCCTTTCCGCCTGCGTCAAGGCTTCCTGAGTCCTCACGGATATGAGAGCGGCCTTCCTGGGAATTGAGGGGTCCGAAAGTATACTGCTTGAATTCCGGCTCGTCACTCGTGAAATACCATGGTTCCCTGAACCAGTTTGTCTCGTATCTTGCGCTTGACAAGGCTCCGCCGGCAAGGTAGCTCGCCCCAAGTTTTGCCTGAATCTTTTCTCCGGCGATTACCGGGGTCTTAGGCATTGCGATTTCAGTCTGGAATTTAAGGCGCTCAAAGAATGCCACATTAATTCTCATTTCCTGACTTCGACCATCCTTGCCCCTTTTATAGACAATCTTGTAGATTCCAGGCTCTATGTCCTCAGGTATGGTGAATGAGCCGTAGAATCCGCCCGATTCGCTTGTCACACCTTCGATATTTCCGTATTTCTTAGCATTCCGCCATGTGTCTTCCATTAGTGTGACTGTGAAATCGCCGGTGTAGGGAATAAAACTTCCCAAAAGCTGGTCCCGGTCAATTCCACGGAAGGAGACCGTCTCGCCGGGCTTGTAAAGGCCCCTGTCACTGAACATGAAGATTCGTGGAACGGCCTCAAGCTTTTTGGGAACCTGTGAGTAAGAATAGATTCCGCTCCGCCATGGGTAGTGGTCCTCAGGCTCAAAAAGAATCCTGTCATCATCCTTAATTACGAGAATTGTTGTCCTCGTCCAGTATGAATGAAAATCATAGGCCCTGCCGATTTTGTCTTTCGGAATCTCAATGACGGCCATTCCGTCCTTGTCGGTGACTGCCGTCAGCCCATTCTTTGTGATTTCCCCGATTTCAGCAGTCTTGTCCTTGTAGGCGTAGACTTTTGCCCCTTCAACTGCCTTTCCGTCCGAGAGCTGGCTTACAAGAACTACAATCCTGTTCATTCCGTAACGGACAGTCGCCGCAAGGTTTGTCACCTGGACGCTGGTTTTGTTGCTCGTGCTGTATTCTGTGGAAGGATCCCACTTGCTGGGTTTCCGTGGCAGGGTGATTGAGGCTAAGAATTCCACCCAGCCCTTGCCATTCTTGAGATGTTTGTCGAAGTCTACCTGCTCGAAGATTCTCTCATCCTTAGGCTCTGTTTTTAATTCCGTGCGGTAGAGATTGTTTTCTTCGCTATAAACGGCCTTTTTTATATCGGATTTTTTTTGCAGGGAATAGGGCTGACTGCTTTCTTTGACTGAATAGGCCCCGCTGATGATATTCTGGTGCTCAAAGACCATTTTGTGAGGGAATTCGCTTTCCAGCATTTTTACGCCGCTGTCGGTGAATCTTACCATGCTCTCGGCTCCGGGAACCTCGACTTCAATTTTTATTGGCTCATCCCCCTGGAATTCAAGGGGCCTTTTGTAAGAGTCCTTAAGTTTCCTGGTGATTTCGATCGTGTATTTTGAGTGGAATGTGACCGGAAGTCCGTAGACTTTTATTGATGTGCCTGAAAGCTCATAATTCTCTTTTGTGAAAGGCATTTTTTCGCCTTTGTCGTTCTTTACGGTCAGCGCTCCTGCAACAGACTGCTCGTCAACAGGATGGGAGAAAACAAGCAGGATTGGGTTCGTGTATTTACCGTAAGTGAAGAGCGAGTCCTTGTATTCATAGGCAAAAGGGGAGAGAGTGTGAAATTTTGCCTTTGTCTGATGATATTTTCCTTCGAGAAGCTGCTCTACAATAAGAGTCACCGTGGTATCAAAGGGAATATTTTCCTTCCATTCGAAGGTCAATGTGTCCTCAAGTTCCTGTTTTACAGTGTATTCAATCGCCTTGAAGCCGGCTGATATATGAGCAATTTTTTTGATTTCCTCAGCCTTCACGGGATAATTGAACTGAACCCTGAATTCCTTAGAGTATTCGGGCGGAACTTCGTTCTGATCAATCCATTTGTTTTTTGAGTAGCCGGGAGCGCTCCATAAAATCTCAAGAGGGCTTGCCTCAGTGGTGAATTTCCTTTCGCCTGTAAGGGATTTTCCGCTCAAGGATTTTACGCTGTCAGAAACAGTGATTGTATAGGTCTGCATGGGGTCGGCGGCTTCGGTGCAGTCAAATGAAAGCAGGGATGTGCTGTTCCAGCGGAAGCTGCCCTTTATCTCAGGCTCGATTTTAAGGAAATCGCCTGCCTCAGCCTGCTGCCCTATTGCGCTTAAGGTCACCACAGGCTCTGAAAAAAGCACATAGAAAGAAGGATACCGAACTTCGGCCGGGAGACTTCCCTTTGGGCCCCAGTCAGCGACAGAAAAAAGTGAGTCATCCGCATTTTTTTCATCTGCCCCGGATGGATTCGTGACGGAGGGAATCTTTATGCCCGATTTCTCCGTATTGTAAGAGCTTTTGTATTCGGAAAGCTTACGCAGGGGCGGAATTATGCCCCTTCCTTTTCCTTTAGATTCCGGTGCGGAAAGGCGGAGTTTTTGGGGGACGGCTTCTTCTTCCGGTGTGTAGGGCGTATAATCTGGCGTGAAAAAATTCTCCGTGTCAAAGGTTCTTTCATCAGTGTTGACAGGAATCTCTTCTTGTGCCGGGTTTTGTTCAGCCTCTTTTAGTGTGACCTCAGGATTTTCCTTTTTGCAGGAAGTAAAACCTGTAAAAAAAAGTGCTGAAAGTGCGAGTGCTGAAAATACGACAGAAAACTTTTTCATATAAAACCTCACCGAAAAATGATGAGAATATTATAAAGTAAAATAAAGATAATTTAAAGTATAGAAAACAGGAACAGAGAATATGGGCGCTCCCCTACAATCCCTAGCGCTTTTCCACTGACCAATCAGCTGCCGTGTCAGCGAGG
>CAMOEE010000076.1 GCA_946611835.1 uncultured Treponema sp.
GTTTTCCCTTTTTGAAATCGATGTTTGGGCAGGCTTCTGGAACTATGTGTTCCTGAAGGATTTTTTCGGCAAGAGTTAGAGCCATTTTTGTACCTCTTAAAAAAAATTTGCTCGTATTATATACCTTTGATTTTTCTTATGCTATACTATAAAAGCTCATTTTATGAAGAATAAGGCTCTGTTTCTATTAATAAGATTTTTCTCATTCCTTGTCACGGCTGCTTTTTTCTTTTCATGCTCTTCGGCCGTGCAGGAAAGTGAGCAAAATGAAGAAAAGACAACGCTCCGCTACACAGCAGAGTCCCTTTATGAGGCGACAATCTGGACGGAGGAAATTGAACTTGACCGTCTTTCAAGCAAAGTAAACTCTGTCGGTGGAATATCATCAAAGCTGAACCTTACACCCCTCATCGTTCTGGCAAGTCTTCCTTCCGAATCAAGCCGTGTGTATCCGACCCTCAAAAGCTTCGGCTCTCTTGACACGACACTCATTCCAAAATCTCTCAGAACAATGCTTTTTTCTTTTTCTGACAATATATCAAAATACAAGGATGCAGACTCCTTCATGGCTAAGGAAAGCCTTTATTCCCTGGCTCTTTTCTATACCGATTTCAAAAAAATCTTCGGTGAGTGTTTTGAACTTGATAAAATCGAAACAGCCCTTACTGACGAAAAATCCGATTCAACAGAAAAAATTGAAGAAAACGAATCTGCGGACGGAAGTGCCGGTAAAACGGAAAGTCAGGAAGAACAAGCAGCCCTTCCCGAAAAGCTTTATTTTTCTTCATTTAAAATCGGTCAGCCCTTCCTGGAGGGCGTTCATTATCAGGTTCCGCTGAAATTCTTCGGTGACAAGGCCTGCCTGACAGTCTGCGTCTTCTGCTTCGAGGAATCGGGCCTGTGGAAGATAGACCAGATTCAGATTACGGACTGGGAGATTTTCTGATGGGAAAAAGCGTCCTTACGGGAATAGAGAGACAGCTTGTCCTTGAGTACCTCATTGACGGTAATGCCCCTGTAACGTTGAGGGAAATAAGCCTCGGCGAGGGCGAAAAAGTTTCCTCCGTGTCGTCAGTCTTTCCCGTGGCCCTCAGAAGCGAGCAGATAAAGGTTCTGGACCAGGGAATAATACTCCTAAAAAATCCGCCAGGAAAAACTTTTTCTTTTGAGGGAAAACTCGTCAGGGTTCAGTTTTACTTCAACAAGCTGGCCCTCTTCTTTGATACGAAAGTTCAGCGGGTGTCTGCGGGGCTGGCTCTCGTGATTCCCTCTGTCATCTGCAAGATTGTGGATAAGCCTTCCTTACCTAAAACAGCTTTCTCCGTCACGGTTTATTATGAGTCCTCGTCTAAAAAGGGTGGGGCATCCAGTCATAAGACGGATATCAGCTGTGACTTTGACAATGCTTATCCTCTTTTTGTCTCTTCTCCCTTTATGGATGTGGTGAACCGCTATCTTTCCGAAAAAAAAGAAGATGAGGCTGAGTCAATCGAAGGAAGAATTCATGCTCCGAAACTGATTTACTTTGACAGGCAGCGCATGGTTTTCGCCGCAAAAAAGAAGGATATGCCTTTCTCGGCGGGTGCGGAATATGCGGTCCTCGTGAGGTTCCCGCTTAAAGGCCCGATAAAAGAACGCAAGGTCTACCTGAGCTGTATTATCGAAGACTTGTACGAAAGCTTTGACAGAAGCTGCCTTTGCGCCTGTGCCTCTGTCTCATCAATCCGTGAGGAGGATGCCCGTTTCCTTGAAGACAAGGTTGCGTCATCCTCAAAGTGATTTTCTTCATATTATTTATAGACTAAACTGATTCAGACTGATAAAATAAATGCCATGTTATCGAATGCCGGATTGCACTTTCAGACTTTGCTCGGAAGCCCAGTGTTTTTGGCCTGCGTTTCCAGCTGGCTGTGCGCCCAGTTTATAAAAACAATAATCAAACTTTTTTCCGGGAACATCCACAGCCTGAGCGAGCTGTTCGAGCTTCTTTTCTGGCGTACCGGGAGCATGCCGTCAAGTCATTCTGCGATAACGGCCTGCCTTTGCACGACAATCGGCTACCGCTCAGGGCTTGATTCCGATGTTTTCATCCTTTCTCTTGTTTTTTTCCTTGTCACCATCCGTGATGCTGTCGGAGTGCGGCGGGCAAACGGAATGCAGGCAAGGCGGCTCAACGAGGTTGGCGAAGTACTCAAAGAGAAGGGGCTTTACGACGATTTTAAAAAGCTTAAGGAAGTCAACGGCCATTCTCCCATGGAGGCCTTCGTCGGAATCCTTCTTGGCTTTTTCATCGGAATAGCTTTCTGCGTCTTATAAAAAAACTGAACCGGGTGGGAATATCTAAAAAATGAATCTGAATCCAAAAAAACTAATTCCGTTCTTAGTCTCTCTGCTAGTTTTTTTTCTTCTCTGTAACTTTCGTTCTGTGCCTGTGAGCCAGTTCTGGAAGGGGTATCAGATGCTTTATGTTTATACAGATACTCTGTCGGAGTCTGATATTCTTACAGTACTTGAGAAAAACGGATGCTCTTCGGTAATCTCCTACGGAAGCCAGCGTGTTCCCTTCGTTTCTCAGCTCTCTCCTGTGCAGGCACAGGATTCTTCGTCATATCTTTACAAAAGGGCTGATTTTTTCATGGATAAAAACCACAGTGCCATGGTTTTTTACATTCCTGAGGAGCAGTCCTCACAGCTTGAGAAGGGAATCCGTGAGATTTCGGCCTTCCAGGGGACTCGTGCCGGCACCGACGGCAAAAGTTCTTTTCCCTGGCTCGCTCCCCTCATTTCCCTCTGTCTTTTCGGTCTTTTGCTCTGCTTATCAAAAAGAAAGCTTCTCTTTGCCTCCGGCTCCTTCTTCTTCGTCCTTTTCTCATTCTGCCGTCCGCTTTTCACTGTGAGCGCTGCCGTCTCATTTTATCTTTTTGCCTTCTTTATTTTCCACAGAATCTGGATGCGCCGTGATTTTTTAAGGACAGCGCTTAATTCTCTTTATATACCTGTTTTCTCTCTTTCTCCGGTTCTTGTGCTTGTTGTCTCTTCGCCCCTGAACTCTGTTTTTTACATCCTTTCGCTTTTGGGGTCGGCAAGCCTCCTTATGTGCTATGACTTTATCGAGCAGAAAATCGGGGAGAGATATTCCTTTCAGCCTGTCCTTATCAGGAGCGCCCGCATGATTCCTCTGCTTGGCCGGCTTGGAATCCGTCTGCTTGCCGCCCTTCTGCTTTCCCTTCTGATTACGCTCCTTTGCTTCAAATTCCTCGGGAATGTAAGCTCTTTCTCAAATTCTTCGGCCATGCCGGCCCTTCCTTCTCCTGTCGGCCGTTCCGACGGGGAGCTTGTGAAACTTTCTGATTTCGTCAACTGGAGCTGGAACACTGTCACTTTCCCCTACAAAAAAATCGGTGAGAACATTTCTTCGGTGCCGGAGGAAGGGGAGGTCGTCTCAATAAAAGATTATCAGGAATCAAACGGTAAGATTGTCGCCGTAACGACTCCTGCCTTTGTATTCAATTCCGAATTCCGTGATTCCGTGTATAAATCTCTCGAAAAGCTTGATTATCCGGCTCTTGAGAAAATGATGCTTTCTCAGGGTAAGAACACGAATTTCGGATACGCCAAGAATGCGACTTCTTCAAATGCGGAGAGGTTCGGCTCGCTCCTGCTTCTTGTCTTTATCACGGTGACGGCAGTTCTTGGAATCTATTATATTTTGGGAAGAAAACGATATGGTCTCAGCATCTAACTTTATTTCTGAAGATAAAAAAACACTTACCTCATCGGTCAATGCTTTCCTTCCGAAAGTTGCTTTCATCCCCGTCGAGGAAGATGATTACGGGGCTTTGGAAATCCTTGTCACAGAGGGCGACCGTGTAAAAGAGGGTGATGTAATCGCAAGGCAGAAAGGGCTTTTCATACATTCCTCTGTTCCTGGCATAGTTCAGAAAATATCGCAGAAACAATACTCGAACGGAAAGCAGGGCTTGTGTGCCCAGATTGCCCTCAACGGCGAGTTCTCGTATCTTGGAAAAAAAACTGAAAGACAGGACTGGCAGTCTTTGGATAATTCTGTGCTTCAAAATTCCCTTAAAGAATCAGGTGTCGTAAACACCTTTGCAAAAGAAATCCCCCTCTATGCCCAGATACAGAAACTAAAGGCCTCTGCCTCACGGAGCGTCGTCGTTCGTCTTTTCGACTCTGACCCCAGCCTTGTGACTGACAGCTTCGTGGCCAGAAAACATCTTCCGGAGATTATCGAGGGCGGAGTGATTCTTGCCAGGGCCTTCGGTGCAGGGACTCTGCTTTTCGCTTATTCCTCTTCCGAAAAAAACGGAATTAAAGAAGAACTTGAGGGCCTGCTGGAAGAAAAGAAAACTTCCTTGTTTCCCTCTGACCTTGAGGTCCTGGCGGTAGGCATGGATACAAGAAAATATCCTGCCGGAACTATGCATGACATCGTTGTTGCCGTAAAAAAATCCTGCAAGGAAGCTGGCGGCGCAAAAATCGGCAGAAAGGACCTTTTCGTTGATTCAGTGACGGCTCTGGCATCCTATAATGCCATCGTCCTTAAAAAGCCTGTCGTCAGCACCTTCGTTCATGTGACCGGCGAATGCCTCAATGCGGCGGCCCTTTTCAATGTGCGTGTCGGCACCCCTCTCCGTGACATAGTGGAGCAGTGCGGGGGCTTAAAGAGGCGGCTGTCAAAGATTGTTATTAACGGTATCATTTCGGGAACGGCAGTATCAAGCCTCGATATCCCGGTTAACCGCAGCGTCAAGTCCATTGAATTCATTCCTATGGGCAAAATAAAGGTACCTGAGACTGAGCATTGTATCCGCTGCGGGAACTGCCGCAAAATATGCCCGGTTCATCTCTGGCCAGGTAACCTCTACCGCTTAGCCCGCCTGGATAACAAAAAGCATTACTCTGAGAGCGATGCCCAGGCCCGGGAATCTGTGCTCCTTTGCACTGAATGCGGGCTTTGCAACGCTGTCTGTACGGCGCGTCTTCCTCTCAGCCAGACAATATCTATCCTCAAGGATTCTTACAATGAAAAATAAAGAGAATTTATATAAGTCAGTTTTTCTAAGTCCTTTCTCATACCTCAGGCCTTCGGTCTGGACTGAGGCTTATGTCGTGCTTGTCCTGCTCCTTCTTCAGGTAGCCATGCTTTTTGTCACTAAAAGCTATGATTCTCTTTTCATAATCCTTTCTTCCCTTCTTTCTTCTTATTTGGTTGATTTCATCAATAGGGAAGAAAATTACAAGAACCGCTTCGTCATAATCGCAAGCTCCATAAGGGGACTTATGATTGGTCTCATGCTCCCGTCGGCTTTTCCTCCTGTGGCAGTCTTTTTCATCAGCTTTGCGGTTCTCTTCATAAACAAGCACATTCTCGGTGGATTTGCCAATTCCTGGATTAATCCCGTCGCCGTCACCGTTGCGGTCGCATGGATCATCGGCATGAAGTTCTTCCCGGAAATAACGCTTTCGGAAACGGCCCTTCAGTCAAGGAACATCGCCCTCTCTCTGATTCAGGACGGAACATTCCAGATCAATTCCCTTGACATCTCGGTCACAAATTTCCTTAACCGCCGCCTTTTCAGCCTCTTCGGAGTCTCGATTCCTGAGGGCTATTTCTCGCTTTTCTGGGATTCTCAGTCAACGATTCCGGCTTTCAGGTTCAATCTCCTCACCCTGCTTTCATCAATCGTACTTTTCAGCGCTGATGTCCTTAATCCGATTATTCCGGTCGTTTTTGTCGTCACTTACGGCCTCATGGTCAAGTTCGCGGCCCCTTTCTTCTACGGCGGAATCTTCATGCACGGTGATGTAATCCTTGCCTTCCTTTCAAGCGGAACTCTTTTCTGCACTTTCTTCCTTATGCAGTGGCATGGAACGGCACCTTTTACGAACCGGGGAAAGTTGGTCTTTGCAATACTGGCAGGAGTACTTGCTTTCTTTATCCTGGGAATCGGGCTTTCTCCTTCGGGCTTCGCTTTCGTAATTCTGATTACAAATGTAGTTTCTCTTTTTATCCAGTGCGTGGAGAATCATTTCCTCAGGGAATATACTTCTTCCGTTCTTATGCAGCAGGTCAAGGACCTGAAAGGTGGCAATGATGCTTAAAATCAATATGGACGCTGAGACAAAAAAGAATCTCACGGTTTTTTCAATCCTTTTTGGTATTATTTTCGGACTTACGGTAATCTTGATTTCCATGACTCTTATCTCAAGAAATTCATGGAAGAAAGGGCTGGCCTTTGAGGTTCAGCATGTCCTCGACTCTTATCAGGGCGGAACATACACCGTCACAAAGAACCTGCAGCTTAATTCGACATTCTCTACCAGTGCTGCGGTCTATTCTCTTATGAAAAAAGACGAGCAGAAGAATAGAAAATACTACGGGGTGATTGTAAGGATGCCGTCAATCCTCGGTCCTTTGCCTGGGGTTTTCATCTACGGTGAGGGAAGGGGAGTTTCTTTTGCCGGTTATGCGATTGACAACGGAAAAGCTTCTGTAACGGTCGAGCGGCAGCTTTCCAGTAACATATTGAACTACTGGGAAGAAATGATTCCAAAAATCATCGAGAAATCACATGAGTAGGGTGAAAGAAAATGTCTGAGAGCAAAAAGATTTATTTTTACATAGCGGCGAACCTTGCCTTCCTTATTCCGGCTCCTGGCCGCTTCGCTTATGCGCTTATTATGATTGTCCTCTTCAATATCCAGATGGCGACAATAACCATGGTTTTCCATGCGATTTATCACATGCAGCTGGAAAACCTGAGAAATGCCGTTCTTACTCTTTTTATCATCGCCCTTGGAGTTTTCTACAAGCAGCTGCTTGCGATTGTCTGTCCGATTGCGGCCCTCACACTGGGCTACTGTATTTTCCTTCCGACTCTCGCCTCAGTCATCATAAAATTCTTCTTCCTTAACTATGAGAAGGGCTTCAAGAAGCACCTTGTCCTCAACATGAAGAACACTTTGTTTATGAGCATTTTCGCCCTCCTTTTCTTTTTGGTGAGGGATGTTTTCGGCTACGGAACCCTGACCCTTCCTGCCTGGAAGAAAATCGTGGTTTTCCATCTTCCTTATGACCTTTCAAGTGCCAGTGCCAGTGTTTTCCTTGCGACTATTCCGGGCGCCCTTGTTCTGGTTTCGGTCATAATGGCCCTCTATATCTTTGTCATGAACAAAATCCGTATCCTTATGAATTCCCCAAAGGCTCTGGTGGAGGAGGCATAGATGTTAAGCTCAATGATTTATTATCTTTTGTCAGCCTCCGCAGTTCTTTTTTACGGTATAGGAATCAACAAGTCAATCTCTCACTCTGACTTGCTCTCGGCCTCAGTTCTGACCTGCTTCAAGTCTCTTTTTGCAGCCGGTTCTGCCACTGCTGTGAGCTATCTTCTCGTAAACTGGCTTCTGGTTCCAGTCCAGCTTTCGGATCTTTTTCCCTTTGTGGCGACATTGCTTTTCATCTTCTTCTCTACATTGATTGAGATTTTCATTGGTATCGGAATCCGACAGTCACCTGTTGATTTTTCCATTCCTCTTCTGAGCGTTTTCCTTGGCCTCAATGAGGGAATTGGCATTGCTTCTGCCGTCACTATTTCCTGCGTCAGCATTATTTCTTTCTATTGCATGGTGATTATATTTCATTGCGTTCGGGATAGAATCAGCTTCTACACGGTGGAGAAAGGTCTCAAAACTTACTGCGTGCTTCTTCTCTGCCTTGCAGTTGTAATCATTGCCATCTGCGGTTTCAATGTATCCTGGTTCAATATCTATCTTGGCGGGGGCGTAAAATGATTTTGTCTATGTTCCTTCTTTTTTTGATGCTGCTTCTTATTTCTGCGGCGATTTTCTATTTGTTCTGTTTCTTCCTTCCTGCCCTCAAGATAAAATACGAGGGAGTTTCCGACTCCCTGGCCTCTGAACTTCAGTTTGTCGAGGAAAAGACAGAGCCTGTCAAAAAGGATTTCTCAAAGGTCGCCCTTATTACCGAAGATAAGGCTGATGCCGGTGAAAAGAGGCTTGTTTACAGCGGTGACAAGAACTGCCGCCTTTTCCATGAGATTTACAGCTCCGAGTACAAGACGACCAAAGTCTGCATCGGTTTTGGTGACTGCGTTCGTGTCTGTCCTCAGGAAGCGATTTCAATCAGGGGCAACAAGGCTGTCATTTCTTCTTTCTGCAATGGCTGCGGAAAGTGCGTTGACATGTGTCCTGTCAGCATTATTTCTCTTGTTCCTGTCTCAAAAAAAACAGAAGAAGTTACCGAAAAGGGCTTTAAATTTTGGTCGGCTTGTTATAAACTTGTCAGCGGTGGGTTGCGGGTTCATTAATTTAAGTTTATGAAGCTTTTAAATATCTGTTTCTACATAACCGGCACCTCATCCGTTCTTTCTCACCATAACGAATTCAAAAGCAAATACGAAAGTATCTACAAGAATATCGTTTCTTTCATGTTTGAGAATCCGACAAGCCGCTTCTCTCTTTCTTTGTCAGGCCCGCTTGTTTCATGGATTGACCGTGAGCATTCAGAATTCAACCAGATAGCTTCAAAACTTTGGGGGCGAAAGCAGACCGAGCTTTTGGGTGGCGGCTACTATAATCCCGTTTTTCCCCTTCTTTTTTCCCAGGACAAAACAGGCCAGATTGACCTTATGACTTCCGAAATCCGCCGCTGTGTCGGAAAACGCCCCCGTGGAATGACAATCTTCAACTCCGCATGGGACAACAGCCTCATAACATGCTTCCAGTCATGCGGAATGGAATATGTCCTTCTTGACAGTTCCCTCATTCCCAAGGAGCGCCAGTGCTATCTTCCCCTTATTGTAAGCGACCAGGGGAAAAGCCTTAATGTGCTTGCAGTAAGCCGTGAGTTTATCCCCAACATGCTCATTGCCCCTCGTGAATATCTCCGTAATCTTTTTGACACAATCAATTACCTCACTAAGGACGATTCTTATAACATGCTCACAGAGGAAAGGGTTGTCACCGTTAAGATTGACGAGGCCCAGTTCCAGAAGCTTTATGAGTCAAAATGGCTTTCAAAGCTTTTTGCCGCAGCCCAGGAATATTTTCAGGATTCGATAAAAATCACCCTTCCTACGGAATATCTCCGTCATGAACTTGTCCGTATCCCTTCATATATCCCGGCAGGAATTCAGTCCGATGTAGCCAAATGGGCGAGAAGACCTTACGAGGAGACGGTCTTAAACCATGCGGCCCAGGCGACAATTTTCAATTTTCTTCTCACTTACAATCAGAACAAGGCTCTATATAACCGTATGCTCTACATTTCCCTGCTCATAAACCAGAGCAAGGGGGACAAGACCCGCAAAAAGATTGCCCGTGAGAAGCTCTGGATTGCTCAGAGCGGCGAGGCCTATGCCTGTGACCCTGACGGCATTTTCGCAAACAATGCCGTTCGTCAGCTTGCCTACCGCAATCTCACTGAGGCCGAAAAGCTCGTTCGTGAATCCCAGAACGGTAATTTTAAGGAAAGCGTCTCAAGCTACGATTACAACGGCGACGGTTTCAACGAGTATATCTGTGCCATGAAGCAGTACAATGCCTGCGTCTCTCTTGCGGGCGCACAGATTTCAGAGCTTGACATAATCCACAACACAGGTAACTATGCTGATTCACCAAGCCGGATCAAGCAGTTTGATAAATTCGAGGACAAATATCACCGGGGCCTTTTCGTCGACCATCTTTTTTCGCAGGACGAATACTCCGAGTACAAAAAAGGAACTCCTACAGGAAGCGGAATTTTCTCACAGGTCATTTTCAAGCAGCTTGACTTTGACGCTCACCGGCATGAAATCAAACTTTCAGGTTCCGGAACATTCTCTCCGATTCATGCGAATGTCACCCTTGTCAAAAAATACATTGCCAATTCAAACGGATTCGCGATTCAGTATATCCTCAAAAACGAGAGTCCCTTTGACCTGAAGGGTGTTTTTGTGGTCGAGTCAAACTATGCCCAGACTGATTTTTCTTCGGTCAGGGCGAATTCCTACAAGGTCGAGGTAATCACAAACGAGGAAAAGAGCGAGGTCGAGGTCAAGGATTCTCCCCGTTCAGCAAAAAAAATCTCTTATGCTCAGATTACCGACACATCGAACGACATTTCCTTTGTCTATGAGCCTAACGAGCACTGCGACATTGTGTGCATGCCGATTATTTTCCGCCGTCCCTCTTCAACGAGCGAAAGCCTTACTGTCTCCGGAAACGCCTTTGTGGCTTCCCTCTGCTGGAACATCGAGCTTGAGGCCGGAAAGGAAATCGAAAAGACAATCAATTACTCAATAATCATCCCAAAAAAGAAGAGCCGAAAGAAGAGTTCTGACTAGCCCTCAAAAAGAATTCAATGGCCTGTTAAATTCCCGTTAAATTTTTTCTCCAGATTCCGATAATAAAGTATCGAATGTGAGTCCTGAAAGCTCACGCTTAAATGGAGTTAAAATATGGTAAGAAGTCTTTGGACAGCAGCGACAGGAATGAACGGTCAGCAGCAGAATCTTGACACGATTTCAAACAACCTCTCGAATGTAAACACAACCGGATTCAAACAGCAGCGTGTTGAGTTCGAAGATCTTATCTATCAGAACGTGAAACTGGC
>CAMOEE010000077.1 GCA_946611835.1 uncultured Treponema sp.
CTGAAGGCGCAACGACGGCAGTGCTCGGCTACTCGACGACAAATGATTCTTCACAGGTGTAGAATTATATCTCTGTAACCTACAATAACCTCTTTCAATATAGGTTAAAATAGGTTACAATAATTTACAGAGACTTGTATTTAGGGGAATGGCTTATGGAAGATATCACTATTCAAATAGCAGACCTTGAGGAGCAGATAGCAAAGCTCCCTGTCGGATATATTTCCAAAAAGATGATTAACGGAAAGGAACGCTATTATCAGCAGTGGACTGAAAACGGAAAAGTCAAAAGCAAATATATTAGGAATGAGGATTTTGAGGATTTCAAGAAAAAAATTGAACTTAGAAAATCACTTCAGGGAAAACTCTCCGAACTAAAATCGTCAGCCGCGTTTATCGAAACTCCCTCCATAAAAGATGCAAAATTTAACCTGCGGGTTATGTATGGCTCAGACCTTAAGGATTTTGCCTCCCAGACAAAAGATTTTCAGAAACGGGATTGTTTTGCTCAGATTCAGGATTATCTTTACAGTAAAACGCTTGATAAGGTCTGCCTTGTTTATGGCCTCAGAAGAACCGGAAAAACTACAATGCTTCGCCAGTGCCTTTATGAGATGAAGGAAACTGAATTCAACCGAAGTGTTTACATCAAGGCGACCGTCAATGACACAATGGAAAAGCTGAACAAGGATTTGAAACTTCTTCGTGAGCTGGGAATCAAATTTGTATTCATCGATGAAGTAACCCTGATCAGTGATTTTATTGATTCTGCAGCAATTCTTTCGGATATCTATTCTGCAATGGGCATGAAAATCGTGCTGTCCGGTACAGATTCTCTTGGTTTCTGGCTGGCAGTTCATGAGGAACTCTATGACCGCGCTGTAATGGTTCACACGACTTATATTCCTTTTGCCGAACATTCCCGTCTGCTTGGAATTAACGATATTGATGAATACATCCGTTACGGAGGCACACTGAAGGCCGGTGTCTGGAACTTTGAAAGCAAATCGGTAAAACTGGAGGAAGCTTCCTTTCGGGATAATGAAGCAACCAGAGTCTACATTGATACAGCAATCTGCTCAAATATCCAGCATTCGCTCAAGTGTTATCAGGATGGAAATCATTTCAGAAATCTGTATGACCTGTATGAAAAAAAAGAACTGACAGGGACAATAAACAGAATAATAGAAAATGAATCGCATAAATTCCTTGTTCAGATACTTACTGACGATTTTAAGTCACATGACCTTCATCTTCTTGGACGGAATCTGAGAAGTGAGCGGGAAGAAGAAAACAGAATAGAGCTTTTTGATAATATCGATGAAGAATCTGTCACAAAAACTCTTATGGACATTCTTGAAATAAGGAACAAGGACTTACAGTCAGTTGAAATTACGGATTCGCATATTGATGAAATAAAAGAATATCTTGAAGCCCTGGATTTACTTGACCAATGCGATTTAAGGGCAATAGACAGAAAACTCAAGTTTTCGGAGAACAACATTTTTACTCAACCCGGCATGAGATTCTGCCAGGCAAAGGCTCTGGTTCATTCAATTCTAAGGGATGAAAAATTTGACCAGCTGAGCCAGCCTGTAAAAACATTTATTACGGAAAGGCTTTTGACCACAGTTATGGGACATATGCTTGAAGATATCGTGCTCCTTGATACAAAACGCCGCTGTGGCAAGGACAGAGAAGTCTTTAAGCTGTATTTTGCTGCCGGTGAATTTGATATGGTAATTTATGACGGCAGCAGAGGTGAGGTGGAATGCTTTGAAATCAAGCATAGTGATGAAATCGTAGAAGAACAGGCAAAACATCTTTTGAATGAAGATAACATAGCAAAAACTGAGAAGATGTACGGAAAAATCATCAGGCGTTGTGTACTGTACAAGGGCGAGTCCGGTATGGCTTCAAACGGAATCGAATATAAGAATGTGGAAGAGTTCCTGAAAGAAATGTCTGGACAAAGGGCTTAGCACAAAAAATGAAATAAACCCAAATCCGTGTATGCAAGAATCTGTGTACACGGACTTGTGAACTACATTAGGCGAAGGTGATTTTAAGGGGTGGCCCGGAGAGCACAGCTCTCCGGGAGACTCACTAAAAACTCACCTCGTGAGTTTTTGCCCCGCTTCGCGGTGCCGTTCCCTACCTATTTATCGTTACAGTGGCATGTTCCGCCTGTGCCGCAGCTTGAGCATCCGCAGCCGCAAGATGATTTCCCCTTCTTTTTGTTGATAATCATTTTTGCGATTACGGCGGCGACTGCTGCTAGCAAAACCGTGCCTACGATGATGTTACCCATTTTTGCCTCCTATTTTACAGAGAGCTTTGTTGCTTCAGTATACTTTTTGATGAAGAGCATGTAAATGATTCCAACGAGAGCGACAACTGAGAGAGCAAAGCCTATGATGTTGACATTTCCTGTGAAGAGACGGCCGAACTGATTGATTATGAATGAGATTACATAAGCAAAACCGCACTGATAGCCGATTGCGAACCAGAACCATTTCGTGTTGTTCATTTCGCGCTTGATTGCACCGATTGCGGCAAAACATGGAGCGCAAAGAAGGTTGAATACGAGGAATGAGAAACCGGAAATCGAAGTGAAAGCCTGGGCGAGCGCCTGATAAGCCGTAAGTTCTCCGCTTCCGTAAAGGATTCCCATTGTACCGACGATGTTTTCCTTTGCGACAAGACCTGTGATTGAAGCGACCGCTGCCTGCCAGTTTCCCCAGCCCAGTGGTGCGAAAATCCAGGCTATGCATGAGCCGATTTTTGCAAGGATTGATGAGTCAAGCTGGTCTTCGCTAAGCATTCCGAAGCCTTCTTCTGTCCATCCGAAGAAACTTGTGAACCATACTACGATTGTTGAAAGGAGGATGATTGTTCCTGCCTTTTTGATGAACGACCATCCGCGTTCCCACATTGAGCGGAGTACATTGCCCAAAGTCGGCATGTGGTAAGCCGGAAGTTCCATTACGAATGGAGCCGGATTTCCGGAGAACATCTTTGTCTTTTTGAGCATAATGCCTGAAATGATGATTGCCGCCATACCGATGAAGTATGCGCTTGTTGCAACCCAGGCGGCACCGCCGAAAATTGCTCCTGCAATCATTGCGATGAAAGGAACTTTTGCACCACAAGGAATGAAGGTCGTTGTCATGATTGTCATGCGGCGGTCACGGTCGTTTTCGATTGTTCGGCTTGCCATGATTCCAGGCACTCCACAACCTGTTCCTACGAGCATAGGGATGAATGATTTTCCAGAAAGTCCGAATTTACGGAAGATTCGGTCAAGGACGAATGCGATTCGTGCCATGTAACCGCAGGCTTCAAGGAAGGCAAGCATGAGGAAGAGGACCAGCATCTGAGGAACAAAGCCAAGTACTGCTCCGACACCTGCAACGATTCCGTCAAGGATAAGGCCTGAAAGCCATTCAGAAGTTCCAAGTTTTTCAAGCAGGCCGCCGATTACAACAGGAACGCCCGGAACCCAGACCCCGTAGTTTGCAGGATCAGGACCTTCCTCACCGTATTTTTCAGCCATTGCCTTTGCTTCAGCAGCGGCTTCATCTGTGATTTCGATTGGCTCTGAAAGCTCCAGAGTCTCCTCATCTTCGACTACATAAGTTTTTTCGCCGGCCTCGATTGCCTCAAGAATTGCCGGAGTGTCACCGTATTCTTCTGTCGCTTCTTCGTATGCCGATGAGCCGATTCCAAGAAGGTGATAGCCGTCACCAAAAAGACCATCGTTTGCCCAGTCTGTTGCACTGGCTCCGATTCCGACCATTGAGATCCAGTAGACCAGGAACATAATCACGGCGAAAATCGGCAGGCCCAGCCAGCGGTTTGTTACGATTCGGTCGATTTTGTCTGAGTTTGAAAGTTTACCTGCGTTTGCCTTTTTGTAGCTTGATTTGAGTATCTGAGCGATGTAAATGTAGCGCTCGTTTGTGATGATGCTCTCTGCGTCATCGTCCAGCTCTTTTTCGGCCGCCCTGATGTCTGTCTCAATATGCTCGATTGTGCTTTTTTCGATTTTGAGCATTTCAAGAACCTTGTCATCCCGTTCGAAAATCTTGATTGCGTACCATCTCTGCTGCTCTTCGGGGAGATTGTGGACGACGGCTTCCTCGATGTGTGCGATTGCGTGCTCCACGACTCCGCTGAATGTGTGCTGAGGGATTGTTTTTGTATTTTTTGCGGCCTTGATTGCTTCTTCCGCCGCTTCCATGACATTCGTGCCTTTGAGGGCTGAAATCTCAATGATTTTGCAACCCAGCTGGCGACTCAGTTCTGAAACATTGATTTTGTCGCCGGCTTTTTTAACCAGGTCCATCATGTTGAGGGCGATTACAACCGGGATTCCAAGTTCCACGAGCTGAGTGGTGAGATAAAGGTTTCTCTCAAGGTTTGTCGCATCTACGATGTTGAGGATTGCGTCAGGCCGCTCGCCAACGAGATAGTTTCGTGCAACGACTTCTTCGAGTGTGTAGGGCGAGAGCGAGTAAATGCCCGGCAAGTCAGTTACGACAACGCCGTCATGCTTCTTGAGCTTTCCTTCTTTTTTTTCGACCGTTACTCCAGGCCAGTTTCCAACGAACTGATTTGAGCCTGTGAGCGCATTAAAAAGCGTAGTTTTTCCCGCATTCGGGTTTCCTGCCAATGCAATACGAATATTTTCTGCCATTTTTTTTACTCCTGTTTTTCTATTCTACTTCAATCATTTCTGCGTCGGCTTTTCGCAAAGAAAGCTCATAACCACGAACTGTCACTTCAACCGGATCTCCGAGGGGGGCAACTTTTCGTACGAAAATCTCAACACCCTTTGTGACTCCCATGTCCATGATTCTTCGTTTGACCGCACCCTGGCCTGTCAGTTTGACAACTTTGACGGTCTCGCCGATTTTTGCTTCACGCAATGTTTTCATTTATATATCCTCCAATTTTTGACTATCTGACAATTTGATTGTTAGACCATGATTCTTCTTGCAAGCTCTTCATTGATTGCGATACGGGATTCTTTGACTTTGACGATTACATTTCCGCCAAGTGAGTTGATAACTGAGACTGAGCCACCGACGGTAAAGCCAAGATTTTCAAGATGACGCTTTACTTCGTCAGAGCCGCCTATTTTTTTGATGATTTGCTCTTCTTCTTTGTCTGCGTAAACTAGTGGTATCATGTTCTACCTTTTGTTGTTAATATATAACAACATAACAATGTTATGCCAATATATATTAGATAGAGGTAACAGTCAATAGCATAGGCTTAGGAGAATAAAAAAAATCCCGCACATAGTTGTACGGGATTTAGAAGAAACCACAGATTACACAGATTTCACAGATTATAAAAAACTATCCGCGTTTATCTGTGTGCATCTGCGTCTAAAAATTACAAATCAAGCAGTTCTGTATAGGCCTTGAGGGCACCCTCAGCCTTGCCTGAAAGAACGGTCTTGGCGAGTTTTTTGCCCAGCTGTACGCCTTCCTGGTCAAAGCTGTTGATGTTCCATACGAAGCCCTGAAACATGACTTTGTTTTCGAAGTGAGCGAGGAGGGCACCAAGGCTTTCCGGAGTGAGCTGCTTTCCATAAATAAGACTTGAAGGGCGCTCTCCGGCAAAAGTCTTGTTGGGGTCGCTGTCGTCCTTACCGCAGGCGAAGGCCATAATCTGAGCGGTGACATTTGCCCCCAGCTTTTTCTGGCTTGTCGAATCCTCGATAATCACATCGTTTCCTGTCTGGTTCTCCTTGAAAGCGATAAACTGGAGGGGAGTGATATCCGTTCCCTGATGAAGGAGCTGGTAGAATGAGTGCTGGCCGTTTGTTCCAGGCTCGCCGAAGATGACGGGGCCTGTGATGTAGCCGATTGCCTGTCCGAAGCGGTTTACGCTCTTTCCGTTTGACTCCATATCCAGCTGCTGCAGGTGAGCAGGGAAGCGTGAGAGTGCCTGTGAGTATGGAAGAACTGCCGTAGCAGGATAGCCCTGAACATTTCGTTCGTAAATGCCGATGAGAGCGTCCAGCATGGCAGGGTTCTTGAGCAGGTCCTCGTTTGTGGCAAGCTTGTCTTCTTCGGCCGCACCTTTGAGGAAGTCATCGAAAACTTTGGCACCGAAAGCGAGCGAGAGAACTGCCCCGCCCACACCTGAGGTTGAAGAATAGCGGCCACCGATGTAGTCGTCCATATAGAAGGCTTCTAGATAGTCCGGGTTATGGGCCAGCGGAGAAGTTTCTGAGGTGACGGCGATCATGTGTTTTGAAGGATCGAGTCCTGCTTTTTTAAGGGCGTCCTTTACGAAAGATTCGTTGGTGAGGGTCTCAAGGGTTGTTCCTGATTTTGAGACGAGAATGAAGATTGAGTGGGCCAGGTCCGTTGATTTGAGAACGGCCGTAGCATCATCCGGGTCAACATTCGAGATGAATTTGGCTTCCATTTTGAATGTGCCGCTTGCTTTTGCCCAGTTTTCCAGGGCAAGGTACATGGCGCGCGGGCCCAAATCGCTTCCGCCGATACCAATCTGAACGACTGTCGTGAATTTTTCGCCTTTTGCGTTTGTGATTGCTCCTGAATGGACTTTCTCTGCGAAATCAGCGATTCTCTTCTGCTCTTTGACATAGAAGTCTCTTTTGTTGCTTCCGTCTGCCATGACATCTTTTCCAAGCTGAGAGCGGCAGAGGTGATGGAGAACCATTCGTTTTTCGCCTGTATTGATTACTTCTCCATTGTAAGTGGCAGCGAATTTTTCTGTGAGCTGGGCTTCTTTTGCCAGTTCTTCAAGTACTGAGAGAACTTTTTCGTCAACCTGCTTTGCGGCGTAGTTGTAGGTAAGTCCGGCTCCCATTGGAACCGAGTATTTTTTTACTCTCTCGGCTGCATTTGAAGATGAGAGAGCAGATTTTACGCTCACAGCCCCTTTGAGAGACTGGAGTTTTTTGTAAGAAGAAAGTTTGTCAAGGTTTTCCCAAGTGATAGCCATGTTTTCCACCTTTATTTTTGAAAATAAGATGAAATCATTATATCATTCATGGAAATAAAAAGCACGAAAAATTTGGAGCAAATGTCAATTAAATGTATTAGTTTGCAGGACAGTCAGGGTGAGAGACTGTGGCAGAAGCACTTTCTTTTTTAAGGCCCAGCATCTCACGCATTGTCCTCCAGCCAAGCTCGGCGCATTTTACCCGGGCGGGCATATGCTGAATTTCACGCAGCGCGCTTGCCTCGTCAAGCTCCTCTATCTGCTCGTCGCTGACCTTTCCCTGAATCATGCCCATGAAGATTTCCGAGAGGCGCAGGGCCTCGGCCTCAGGTTTTCCGATGATTAAGTCAAGCATCATGTCGCAGCTTGCCTGGCTGATTGCGCAGCCGCTTCCTGCAAATGCGCCGTCAACAATTTTTCCGTCCTGAGTCTTGAGGTTAAGGGTGATATTGTCGCCGCAGCTTGGGTTGACTCCCTGAAGGGAGAGGTTTGCACCTGAAAGGTCTGATTTATGTGCCGGGTTTATATTGTGTTCGTTTAGAATTTCCCGGTAAAGCTCTTTTAATTCCATGCCTCTAGTCTAGCAGTTTTTTTGATTTGTGGCCACACCGGCCCTTTGTTGGAATTTTAAGCCCTGAGACTATCTGTTTTTTGGCAGGGTGAGGGTGAATTCTGCCCACTTCCCGAATTCGCTGTTAGCTACCAGTGTTCCGCCATGATCCTGTGCGATTGTGCGTGCGATTGCAAGCCCAAGGCCGCTTCCGCCTGTTTTTCGAACCCGTGAATAGTCCGAGCGGTAGAATCGAAGGAAGATTTTTTCCAGGTCTTCTTTTTGAATGCCTGTTCCTGTGTTGAAAACCTTATATGTGATTTTTTTCTCGTCTGCCATTGCAGAGACCTTAATCTGCGCACCTTTCTCAGAATTCTTGAAAGCATTGTCAACGAGAATAATAAAAATCTGTTTGAGTGATTTTTCATCACCGTTACAAATAATATCTTTCTGAACATCAAGCTCCAGAGTTTTGCCTGCTTCAAATGCGATAACCTCAAATGGAAGAATGCTGTTTTCGACGGCATTTGAGAAATTGAAATCAGAGAATGTGAGTTCGTTCCGGCCGGCATCGCTTTTTGCGAGGTAGAGGAGGTCTTTTACAAGCTCTCCCATGCGTTTGTTCTCTGCCTTTATGTATTCAAGCCACTTGTTTCCTTTGATTTCGCCTTCGAGAACATCAATGTTTGCTCCGATTACGGCGATTGGTGTCTTGAGCTCATGGCTTGCGTCTGCGATGAACTGCTTTTGCTTGATAAAGGCTTCCTTTGCGGGAAGAATCATGTATTTAGAAATTGGAATTGAAATGAGGACCGAAAGAACAATGCTCAGCAAGTATAGCAGGGTTGAATAGATGTAGAGCTTTCCGAGGGTCTTCAGCTCCGAATTGCGGTTGAGCATACAGATGATGCGGTTTGTGTTCCGCAACTCACGGATGTAGAACATCACGCCGCCGACGGTCGAACAGCTCTTGTCAGTTTTCAGGGCCTCATTGACGAGATCCTGAATTTCATGCCTGGTGTAGTTTAATGGAAAGTCATGAATTACATCCTGAATGTCACCGTTGTTTGATATCAGGACCGAAAAGTAATTCCTGAGGTTGGCCTTGTCCTCGTGCTCCGGGCGGAAGAACTTTGTGATGTTCCTCAGGAAGTCTTCGGGGTGTTCCCTGCTCGCCGAACTCGTTGCATCGATGTCAGCGATAAGCTCGGGCGGGGGAAGTTCTTCGGGATTCATGTCATCATAATACTGGGGGCGGGGCCTGTGTCCGTCGTTTTTTGCCAGAAATTCAAGGAAATCTCTGGCTTCGTTTGATTCCCGCCTGGTGATTGCGAAGTTGAGGGAAAAAAGGATTCCCGCAAAGACAATCATCTCGATAAGAATCATTGAATAAACGAATTTGTACTGAAGTTGCCTGATAACTTTCATTAAATGCCCGCCGTTGCTTTTTTATCTTGTTTCGTCTTCCAGAGAGTATCCGATTCCTCGTGCGGTGCGGATTCGAATACCGACCTTGAGGTTCTCTATCTTTTTTCGGATGAATGAGATGTAGACTTCAACATTATTGTATTCTGCATTGCTCTCACCACCCCAGATTTTTTCGATGAGCTGCTCTTTTGTGATAATCTGGTGAGGATTCTCGAAGAGAAGGTCAAGAATCTGATATTCTTTGAGAGAAAGCTTGATTGCCTCGCCTGTTCCAGACTGAAGCTCGCAGTTCTTTTTGTTGAGGGTAAGGTCGCCGAAAGTTACGGCATCTTCCTTAAGCTCTCCCTTGCGGCGTGAAAGAGCCCTTACTCGTGCAAGAAGCTCGTCGCTTGAGAATGGTTTTGTGAGGTAGTCGTCAGCCCCTGCGTCGAGGCCTGTGATTTTGTCCGTGACATCGTCTTTTGCTGTGAGGAAAATTACAGGAACGTTATTGTGATTCTCACGGAGTTTCTTTAAAATAGTGATACCGTCGATTCCTGGAAGCATGATGTCGAGAACGAGGACATCGTAAATCCCTGACTCGGCATATTTGAGTCCTTCTTTTCCGTCAAGAACAGCGTCAATGCTGATCCTGTTTTTCTTGAAAATCTCAACAAGAGCCTGAGAAAGGCCCTCTTCATCTTCAACCAATAATACTCGCATACATGCCTCCGTAAAATGTTATAATTTAAGGATAACCCCACTTGCCTTATAAAGTCTTAAAGTTGTATAAAATTAAACTTAAATTCTAACAATTTTCTTATCTTTTTTGTGTTTTTTCTCTTTATATACATTATGACGCATATTTTGTATAATTCACGCATTATGGCAAAAATTCAGATGAAAAACGCAATCGCCGAACTTGACGGCGATGAAATGACCAGAGTTTTGTGGGCGGTTATCAAAGAAAAACTTCTTGAACCCTTCGTCGATTTGAAAACCGAATATTATGATTTGGGCTTGAAGCACCGTGATGACACTGACGACAAAGTCACTTACGAGTCTGCGGCTGCAATCAAAAGGCTGGGAGTAGGCGTAAAATGCGCCACAATCACCAGCAATGCGGCCCGTGTAAAAGAATACAACTTGAAGCAGCTTACCCCAAGCCCCAACGGAATCATCCGCGGCGAGCTTGACGGAACTGTTTTTAGGGCACCGATTTTCGTAAAGAATGTTCAGTGCAATGTTACCAGCTGGAAGAAGCCCATCGTTCTCGGCCGACACGCTTACGGTGATGTCTACAAAAACTGCGAGATTAAGACTCCCTGCGCAGGAAAGGCAGAACTCGTCTTCACCGGCGAGGACGGAAAAGAAATCCGCAAGACCATTATGGAGATGAAAGGGCCTGGAATCATCCAGGGTATCCACAACCTCGACAAGTCAATCGAAAGCTTTGCCCGATGCTGTTTTACTTATGCCCTGGACCAGAAAATCTCAGTCTGGCTTGGCACTAAAGACACCATCTCAAAGACTTACGACGGCAATTTTAAAGAGATTTTCCAGCGTATTTTCGACAATGAGTACAAGGCTAAGTTCGACGCTGCAGGCCTCGAATATTTCTACACATTAATTGATGACGCTGTTGCCCGAATCATGAAGAGCGAGGGCGGTATGCTCTGGGCCTGCAA
>CAMOEE010000078.1 GCA_946611835.1 uncultured Treponema sp.
GGTTCCCGACGGGAGCCGATTTTTTTTGTTTAGGACGAAGAAGCTACAGTTCCTTTTTATAACCGATGTTCAGCTTGATTGCGTTGGGCTTGCTCTTTGCGAGTTTCGTTACGCCAAGCTGCATCATCAGTCTTAGCTGGCCCCCGTTTGCCTCAATATTGGTGTAGGGGGCCACTTTTATGTTCATCGAATCAAGAAAATCCTTGTCTTCCAGATCATTGTAATACTTGTCCTCAAAGCTCACGCTTCCGTTGAAGCCAAGGGTATAATTCCTTCTGCCTGTGGTCAATGTGTCGCAGAAGATGTTCAGGTTTGCCCCGAGCGTGTCGTCAGGCAATTCCATCTTTGCGATTCTGTCTTCCGGCATGCTGTATGCCGTGAGGTGAATCTTCGTGTCCCCCAGGTTAAATCTCGGCTCGACAAGAAGATAGATTTCTGAAGGAACAAGGCTCTTTGCCGTATCAGGCGACTTTACCGGGAAATACTCAAATCCGTACTGGACGAAAATCGAGAAGGGGGAAATCCTGTTTCCCAGAAGAAGGTCCAGTCCCATGTGAAGGTAAAGGGTGTCAATCAGAAGATAGACATCCCTTTCCTGGGGAGTTCCCTCATCCACAACCCTGTAAAGGGGCGCCCCGACACCTCCAAGAAAATCAAGGGTCAGGTATCTGAAGGCCGTCGCAAGGTGCAAGTCAGCGTTCATCTGCTTTACATCCTCGAAATTGTCAGACCGGCTTATTACAAGACCTGTGCTGAAGGGAATGCTTTTTAGTGTAAGGGAATAGGCGCCGCCGATACCGCAGAGGGGGTAGGTCTCGCTTCCGCTCTGGCCCAGGTAGTTTTCAGTGACAAATGAAGAGAATTTATTTACTCCCAGGTGGCGGATTATGTACTGCTGGCTTCCCGGGCTCTCAAAGTGACCGATGAATCCGCTGAGGGTGTGGGTCGAGCCGGCAAAGGATTTCGTTATGGTTGCTGAAAGCTCGTTTATCTGAAAAATCGAGTCGTCGGCCTCTTTCGTGAATCCATTGTCGTACATGTCGGGGGTTCTGAGCGAGAATTCTCCCCTTAAGGAGAACATGTCCGAGATTGTGAGCTGGCCTGCAAAAAATCCATTGATGTAGACCGCAGGCTCAAAGCCGCTTTCTTTTTTGTTCGTGAATGTTGAGCCGGCTCCTGTCTCGCCGCTAAAAAAACTCGTGGCGAAAAGTCCTGAGCTTATGCCCGTCAAAAGAAGTATTAATGTTTTTTTCATTCTGCCCCCTGTTAATCAGCACTTGCCTAGTATCGCTGGATATAGGTCGCTTTCGGACGGGCTGTGATTACGACACGGCGGTTCTGTGCCCTTCCTTCCGGGGTTGAGTTCGTGGCAATTGGCTGGGTTCCGCCGTATCCCTTGTAGCTGAAAATCGAGCGGTCGAGCCCGAATTTTACCAGCTCGTTTATGATTGTCTGTGTTCTGGCTATTGAAAGGTTCATCTGGCCGACTGGTTTGTTTACATCAGCCGTGTGTCCCTCAATAAGAATCGTGAAGGAATCGTCCTTGTTGATTTTTTTGAGTGCCTCAGCAAGAGTCCTGATTCTCGGAATCTCTGAGTCAAGGAGCTGTGCGCTGTCTGCGACGAATTTCATGTCATAAAGAAGCTTGAGCTCGTTCTCCCTCTGAAGGATAATGGGTGCCTCTTCGTTGTCAGGGAAGTAACTTCTGATATCAAGGAAGGGCGCATAATATCCGGATTCTTCCGTTTTCGTATCGACCGAGTAGATTAAGTTCTCCTTGTCGAGAAGGACTACGACCTTACCGTCCTGGAGAAGTTTCTGGTTTTCCGGCACAGAAAGAATCTTGAGGGCATCTTCCCTGGAAATAACCGGGTCAGTTCTCAAATGTCCATAAACCTTCCTTGCCTTGATTCGGAGAGGATCATGTCCGATTCTTGAGCGGTAAAGGCTCTCGTCGTCACGCCAGTCATACTGAATCATTCCCTTCTTAAATTCTGATTTTGGGTCGCCCATGTTGCGCTCGTAAATCAGGTTCATGTTTTCGTCCCAAATTTGCGGGAAGAAGCAGGGGTAGACCGAATCCGACATGAATTCGCCGTGAACATCAAGCTCTCCCCTGGCATCGATGATGATTCCTGTGTAGGCTCTTGATGCTATGTTCTCGATTGGCTTGGCATTCTTGTAGGGAAAGTGATGCTTTATCATCAGTGAAGAAATCTCGTTCAGATTGATTGTGTGGGTGGTCAATAAAGTCAGGCTTCCGTCGGTGAAGATTCCGGGGGTCTTTTTTCCGTCATCGATTATGTCCGTGAGCTGCTCAAGGGTGATATCGTTTGAGATTACCAGGTCGCCGAGCTGCTGGTTAGAGTTGACATAGAGCGAGAGAAGGGGGTCTTTGATGAGGTCGGGGAGTTTTGTCTCCACGAAATTCAATGCGGCTCTTTTTCCGGAGGGCATGTTGATTCCGGCCCTTTCGGTATCCAGACGGACATCAGAGACAAAGTTGGATTTTGACCAGTCGATTACGCTGGAAGATGAGATAATAGCTTTTGTTTCTGTGGCAAAGACCTGACTTGCCAGTGCCGCTCCCAAAATCAGCGGCGGTAGAATTTTGTTTCTCACGACCCTTTTCCTTTTTCAGATAGTTCTTCAGTTTGATTTTCGGCAATTTACTGAATGAAATTAAGGGCAGATTTTCCCATATTCATAGGAAGACGGAGCCTGTAGGAGTAGGGCGGAGTTTTTTCCTGAATCAGCTCGCTGTTGAGAGCCTTGAGACTGTCGTAGTCAAGGCGGATTTCGTGTGCAAGCCATTCAAGAGAGATTTGTGAGTTCGTAGTGATGTAGTCGAAGTCGTCAAAGGGGGTCTTTTCGTTCAGTTCAGGAAGCTCCACCTTGTATTCACCGCTGTGTTCAGTGATTTCCGTGATTGCCAGAAGCTTGGGAACATAGTTTATAGTCTCTTCGGGAATCATCTTATGCTCTGCAAGGTACCAGAAAGACTTTTCCGGGGCTTTTGCCAGCGCCCTTTTCATTGCCCCGGCCCCGCAGTTGTATGCCCCGATTGCAAGCGGCCAGTCCCTGAAGACTTTGTAGTTATCCATGAGCTTTGTGAGGGCGGCTTGTGTTGCCTTCCACGGGTCCAGCCTCTCGTCAACCCATTCGTTTTTTTTGAGGAAGGGACTCATCGAGTTTTCCATGAACTGCCATAAGCCCCTTGCCCCGCTGCGTGATTTTGCCGTGGGCTTGTACTCGCTTTCAACGAGGGGAAGGTATTCGAGGGCTTGAGGCATCTTTCGTTTTTTTAGTTCCCTCCGGATATAAAGACGGTAGTAGCCTCCTTCATCGAGGATTTTGTAAAGGTTCTGCTTGCCGAACCTGGTCATGTAGCGGGCTATGTAATCGTGAATTATATCCTGGGCGAATTTTTCAGAAGGGACTTTGATTCCGCCCGTCTCTTTTATGATTTTTTTCTGCTTCTGCTCAAGGAATCTTTTCTGCCTCGCATAGTCTTCCTCGTCGAAGAGCCGCAAAATCTGGTGCAGGGGCGAATCATCTATATAATAGTCATCAGCCGGCGGAAGTTCCTCAAGCTCCACTTTCTCCAGTAAAAGTTCCTGTGGAAAAAGCGGAAAACAAGAAAAAAGAAGAGGCAGGAGCCAGAAAAGAAAATTGTGAATTATGCATTGTGAATTATGCATTAACTTAAAGTTTTTCACCGAAGTAGATTCCTGCCCATTCCCAGCGGCCATGAATCTCCGGGTCTGCCGGGAAATCGACCTTTCGGAAGTAGAGGTACCAGACATTGACATAGGAAGTCCAGCCCCAGGTGCGGAGATAGGCCTCTGTCGGTGTGGAAGTGTCGTCCAGTCTGTCGCTGTAGCGGATTCTGTTTCCCAGCATGAAGTTGTGCATGGAGAAGTTCTCCAGGGCGTTCGGGTCGCTCTCGCTTGACTTCCAGCTCATCGCAAAGAAGTTGACCTTTGAACGGTAGCTGTCCAGCTTGCGCCAGTTGTAAGATGTGATGGCCTTTTTGACGGCATTTTCAAGGGCTTCCAGACTTTCAAAAGTCCAGTCCTTGGATGATTTTGAAAAGTTGACCATCTGTCTGGCTTTTGTGTAGGCGTTGGGCAGGCCTGCAATCTGAATCGTTGAGGAGTCCGGCTGCTCAAGAAAGAGGTTGTAGCTTTTGAGGGCCATGTCCCATTCTCCGACGGTCTCGTATTCCAGGGCAAGGCGCATGTACATTTCCGTGATGCTGACATTCTGGGGAAAATTAAGGATGATTCGGTTGAAATAATTGATTCGGTTGGATGGATTTTTGCTGATTTGAATCAGGTGCTGCAGGCATGAGAAGTGAATTGACTCCCCGTTTACCAGCAGATCCGTATAATTGTTGATGATTCTCTCGTAATAGTATTCGGCAAGCGGCTCCTGGGCAGACTTGAGATAGCTTGAGGCAACCATAAAAAGCCAGTAGGCGTCGTAATGATCGTCCGGGTGGGTCTCAACCCAGTCCGTGAGAAAAAGAACCATGTCGTCGGTCTGGGAGCGGGCATAAAAAAGGTTTGCGATTCTGTTGATGACGGCGTATCTTGACTGCTCGGAGATTGTCGGGTCGTCGAGGAGGGCTGTGAGCTGGCTTAGGGTGTCGTCATCCTTCTCCATTGAGCTGAATCTGGCACATGAAGAAAAAGAAATGAATATTAGGGAAGAGAGAAAAAATACTCCGGATGCAAACTGATTTTTCATAATTTCAGAGAAGACTATCACAATTATATCAAATTTTCAATTCTCTGCTTTCTCTAGAAATTTATTGATTTCTATAGTATTCTATTCTGATTTAGAATCTTTTGCTTTTATGTTAGATTGGGGGATTTTTAAATGAAAAAAATTACAGTTCCAATGCTGAACCTTCTTCTTGCCGCCGGTGTCGTGCTGATTCTTGTGGGGCTTCTCCTTATCTCACGGTTTTCCGTCGGTTTCGGCGAGTCTCTTCCTGTCGTCTCAATCGCAACCATGATTTTCGGGGCTGTTATTTTTTATGTGGCGATGACCCTCGTTCACTGGGCTCTTTTCTTCTTCATGGGCCTGCTGGTCTTCTTTATGGGCCTTTGCATGACCTTTGTTTTCTCCAATGTCCTTCCTTTCGGGCCTGAGCACTTGTGGCCGATTGCAGTTCTCCTCTGCGGAATCTGCCTTATCCTCACCTGTTTTTTCAAGCACCGCAAGATTCGCGGGGTTTATCTTTTCCCTTCCATTCTCATTGAGGTTCTTGGCTTCTGCTTTCTTCTTTTTTCAATGAATATCATAAAAGTGCCCTTGTCTCAGTTCATGGCCAAATGGGGACCTCTTCTTCTCGTGCTTGCCGGTGCGGCTCTCGTCGGAATCTTTTTCTGGCAAAGGAACTTCAACGACTTCTTCCCTTACGACAAGGACGAGCTTTCAGGTCTTACTGACGAAGAAAAGGAATTTTACGGAGAATAAAGGCTTTGAATAAGTCCCGGCGGAAGTTTTCTGCCTTTGTTTGCATATTTATGGTTTTTCTCCCGGCATTTTCTGCCAGAAAGAAGACGGCTGACTCTTCTTCGGACGGACAGGCCTTTGTCGCCAGCCCTTCAGATGCGGTAAAGCTTTCGCTTCCTGCCAGGCGGGATACGGCTTATTTTGCAGGCATAGATCCTCAGCTTCTTTCCGATGTCGAAAAAGGCTCTCCTGAAAGCCTCCGCTCCGCGATTTCCCAGCTTGAGCGCAAAAAGGACTCCATGTCTGAGAGCGAAAAGGTCCTTCACTTTGTCGCCGTCTCAATCATGCAGATGTGCTGGAAATCCCAGAATTTTAACGCTGATTCTCCGGGACAGAACATAAAAAACAATTACACGGGGGCAATTTCCTCCTCAAAAAACGGAATCTACGACGCTTCCCCGAATCCAAGCGATTTTTTGAGCTATGCTCTTCCTTCGCTGGTTCTCGCCGTCTCCTCTTCACGCAGCGATTACTACGACGAGTCCCGGGCGGCCCTTACCGTAGCCCTCTCCCTTAATCCTAAATCTGTGTTCGCAAATTACCTGAGCGGGCTTCTGAACATGAGGACGGGTGACTACAGAATGGCGAACGAATGTTTTGCCCGTGCCTCCGACATGGCCGGGGACTGCTATGAGTGTTCTCTGTCCTATGCCGAGAGTTTTATCTCCCTGAGTGAGCCGGCCATGGCCTTTAATCTCTCTGAGAAGCTTCTCAAGTCATATCCCCAGGACAAAAAACTCCTCAAGCTTTGTGCCGAGTCATCCTTTTCTTCCGGGGACTACGCCAATGCGGAGCTTTATGTCGGCCGTGTGCTTCAGATTGAGCCTGAGAATTCCTACTATCTTTTGTTCCGTGCAAGAATCCTTGTTTATAAGGGCGAGTATATCCGCGCGGCTTCCCTGCTTGACGCCTACGCCCGAAAAGACTCCTCTTCCCGGGATTATCTGGTCCTTCGTTTTGAGGTGCAGAAAAACTGGAATAAAAATATCCTGGCCGCCACGACAACCATAGAGAATGCGCTTATCCTCTATCCAGATGACAGTGAGATTATCCTTGATGCCGCAAGCCTCGCCTCAGAGACCGGAAGCAAAATTGCCGGAAAGAGCGGTGAGGAACTGGCCGACCAGCTCCTTGAGAAGAATCCCGAGAACTTCGAGGCCCTGCAAATCAAAATTGCCTCTATGGTTGCTTCTCAAAAATGGATTGAGGCCTACAAGGCAAGCTCGGAACTTGTGAAGAGGGAAGACCTTCCCCGCTCCGTGGTTTTCATGCACATAAAAATCTGTCTTTCTGCCGGCAAAAAGACAGAGGCCATGCAGTATGCCTCCCGGCTTTATGCCGAGGACGGAAGCAATGAAGAGGTCGTTCAGGCCTACATCGATGCCCTTGTCTCGGTGGGGCGGGGGAGCGAGGCCTCGCGCCTGATTAGCCAGCTCCTTCCTTCTGCCAGCACAAAAATGAAAAGTTTCCTCTATTATGAACGCAGTTTCCTGGCTCAGGGCGAGAGTGCTGTTCTTGCGGACTTGCGCTCAAGCCTTACCGCAAACCCCCGCAACAAGGATGCCCTTTTCCGCCTTTACAAAATCTACTTCAACAAAAAAGAATACCGCAAGGCTCAGTATTATCTTAAACAAGTCGTCGCTCTTTCTCCAAAAGACGACTCTCTTCTCGTTCTAAATCAAAATCTTGACAATTTATTGAAAAATTAAACGGTTGATTTTGACTTCATTTTATGATAACCTATTTGAACTATTTTAAATTACGATGGATGTAATATCGATTCTTTTTCGATTTTACTAACAGGAGTCAAAAAATGTCTTTCATTCCATTACTTCAGGCGGCGGGTGCTACTTCAAGCCAGACACTCATGTCTGTCGTCCCGTTCATTCTAATCATCGCTATTTTCTATTTCTTCATTATTCGTCCGCAGAATAAAAAACAGAAAGAAACACAGAAAATGATTGATGCCCTCAAAAAAGGTGACAAAGTAGTCACAATCGGCGGAATTCACGGTCTTGTTTCTCAGACAAAAGAAAAGACTGTAATCATCAAGGTTGACGAAGGCGTAAAAATCGAGGTCAATCGTTCTGCTATCGCTGGTGTTGTTACGGACAACGCACCTGCATCAAAATCGGACAAAAAGGCTGATGAGTCAAAAGAAGCTGAGAAAGAGTCTTCTGATTCAGAAAAAGCTGAGTAAATAAAAATACCGGAGTAAAAAAAATGAACAAACGAAGTCGTTTTATCATTGTTCTGGTAGTTCTTGCTGTTTGTTTTGCGTTCCTCTGGCCGTCAATCAGCTGGTATGCACGCACACCAAAGGACCAGCAGACTCTTGCGCTTGGTTCTCTCGAAAAAATCAAGGACTACACAGTAGTAAAAGCAAAGGAAGAGTCTGATAAGCTCATTGCAATCGCAAAGGCTAATCCAGAAACCCTCCTTGATCCATCTTATGATTACCTTGTAAAAGCTGCAAAAAAGAATTACAAGGAGAGCGCAAAGGCTTACAAGGCTGCAGGCCTTAAAGCTCCTGAGACACCTTCTGTAATGTCTGTCGGCGCAATTTTGGATTCATTCACTGGCAATACGGCAATGGCTGATTTGCGGGCAGTAATCGAAGGCAAATACCGTGACGAAATCCTTGCGGCAAAAAAACGCTACAACTCATCAGTCAAGCTCGGCCTTGATTTGAGCGGTGGTATGAATGTAATCGTTCATGCTGACCTTGAAGCTGCCCTTGCTTCTCAGAAAAAGGACAACGAGGTCAACGATGAGGCTCAGTTCAAAAAGGACGCTATGGCTCAGGCCATCGAGACTTTGACTGGTCGTATCGATAAATTCGGTCTTACTTCGCCGGTTATCCGCCAGCAGGGCGAAGACCGCATCTACATCGAAATTCCTGGTGCGGCAGATTCAGAAAGCGTAAACACAATCATCATGGGTAAGGGTATCCTTAACTTCCGCCTCGTTGACGAGACTGCTACGGCTGCAGTAATGAACTACTACCGAAACAACGGCATCCTCTTCAACTCAGACGGAAAACTTCTTGATCCTTCTATTCTTCCAGAAGATTGTGAGGTCATGGGCTACTACGAAAAAGACGATTACGGCCTTGACCAGCTTGTCCGTGGCGCTGAGTACATCGCTGTCAAAAAAGAAATCGCCCTTGACGGAAAACATGTCAAATCTGCTCAGGTTTCTGCTGACCAGACAACCAACCAGCCGGAAGTCAACTTTGTCCTCGATTCTGAGGGGGCTCAAATTTTCGCTGATTTCACAGGAGCTCATGTTAACGAGCGTCTTGCCATCGTAAGCGATAACAAAATCAAGTCTGCGGCAACAATCCGACAGGCAATCAACGGCGGACAGGTTTCTCTTTCAGGCGGATTCTCTGTAGAAGAAGCCCAGAATATTCAGAAAGTCCTTCAGACAGCATGGCTTGAAGTTCCTCTTGAGGTCGAAAGCCAGCAGGTCGTCGGAGCAAGCCTTGGTGAGACCGCTATTAAGCAGGGTATGAACGCTTTGCTCTGGGGCCTGGCTGCCGTCCTCGTATTCATGATTTTGTACTATCTTGGTGCCGGTTTCAACGCTGTCGTTGCTCAGGTTCTCAACATGTACATCATGTTCTCTGTATTGAGTGCTTTCAATCTTACCCTTACGCTTTCTTCTATCGCCGGTATGATTCTTACGGTCGGTATGTCAGTTGACGCCAACGTAATCATCTTCGAGCGTATCAAAGAAGAGCTCAAAAACGGAAAGAGCCGGGCCGCAGCAATCGCCGCAGGTTTCGACAACGCTTTCTGGGCAATCATGGACTCTAACATCACCACATTCATTGCGGCTGCCTTCCTTTCAAAATTGGGAACCGGCTCTATTCAGGGTTTCGCAGTTTCTCTTGCAATCGGTGTATGTTCGTCAGTATTTACAGCTCTCGTAGTTTCTCGTCTCATGTTCGACTTCAATACTGAGGTTATGAACAGAAAGACAATGAGCATCGGCTGGGGAGTAAAATAATGAAAAAGGTAATTCAGTTTAGTAAATTTTTCCCTTGTGCTGTAGTTTTGAGCGCAGTAATCATCATTGCGGGAATCGTGTCTACTGCAACTCGCGGAATCAACTTTGGCCTTGACTTTAAGCCTGGTATGATTGAAGAAATCAAAATCGCCAGCACTGTTCTTGAAGTAACTTACAATGGAACTGCTACTGTTTCCCTGGAAGCAAACGAAGGGGGAGTTGATCTTGTCGTAAGTGGTATCGGTGAGGAAAACCGCACTGAGTCAATTCCTTACTCAAGCGTTGAGACTGTCTCAGAGCTTGCCGCAAAAATGAACACCGTAAACGGCGTTTCTGCCCACATCAAAAAGGAAATGATTCTTCCAAAAGAAGGCCTTTTCGTGAACTCCGGTTCTTCAAAGAACCTGGGTGAAAAACCGCTCAATCTTTTTGCTTCTGACGAAAAATCAACAGTTTCTGCTGATGATGTTCGTGAGGCTCTCAAGGCATTCAACAATGTCGATGTAAAGGAAGTCGGCGAGGGTAGTGACCGTGCTTTCCAGGTTCGTATGGGCGTTACCGGCGACGAGGGCAAAACCCTTCAGGCAGATGCAAACAAGGCTCTCACAGAGAAATTTGGTGCAGATAAAGTCGCTTTTGTAAAGTCTGACTTCATCGGCGCTCAGTTCTCTCAGTCTTTGATCCGGGATTCAATCATCCTGGTTCTTGCGACTTTGATTTTGATTTTCATTTACTCTGCAATCCGATTCCACTGGGATTTCGCTCTTGCGGCTGTAATCGCTATCATCCATGACTCTTTGATCATGGTTGCTTTCATCTCTTTCATTCAGATGGAATTCAGCACTACAACTCTTGCGGCAATCCTTACGATTATCGGTTACTCAATCAACGCTACTGTCGTTATTCTTGACCGTGTTCGAAGCGACATCAAGGTTGTCGAGGCAAAGACATTCAAAGAAAT
>CAMOEE010000079.1 GCA_946611835.1 uncultured Treponema sp.
CTGAAAGAAGTTCCCCTGCAACTGTGCCACGGAGAGTGTCGTTCAATTCTTGTGCTAATGGATTTAACATAATGAAAATATTTTATTGATAGAAATATTCAGTGTCAATCAAGAAAATGCATATTTATGCAAGAAAACGCATAATTTTCAAGATTTCTGCATAATTTTTGCATAAGTTTGATCTTTTCGTCATGGCGCTCCCCCTACAAATTATTTGCGATAATTGATATATTTATTTAATAGAAAGGAATTCATACATGGCAGAAAATCTAAGCGAATACAAGAATCTTATCGCCTCAATCAAGGAAGAGGCTTCAAAAAGAATTATCGGTCAGGAGCAGGTCATTGACGGCATTCTTACAGCCCTTGTCTGCGGCGGCCACATTTTGCTGGAAGGCGTTCCGGGTCTTGCAAAGACCCTTGCGGTCAAGACTTTCGCCGAAATTTCTGGCCTTGACTTCAAGCGCATTCAGTTCACTCCAGATTTGCTTCCTGCCGATGTAAGCGGAACCTTGATTTACGAGCAGGGGTCGGGCCGCTTTACCGTGCGAAAAGGTCCTGTTTTTACAAATGTAGTACTCGCAGACGAAATCAACCGCTCGCCGGCAAAAGTCCAGTCAGCCCTTCTTGAGGCTATGGCTGAGCGGCAGGTCACGATTGGCGAAGAGACTCATGCCCTGCCCTCACCTTTCATTGTTCTTGCAACCCAGAATCCGATTGAGCAGGAAGGAACCTACAATCTTCCCGAAGCCGAGCTTGACCGTTTCCTTCTCAAAGTTCTCGTTCCTTACCCGACTCCAGCCGAAGAAGTCGCCATCGTAAAGACGGCCGGAAAAGCAAACCAGGTTCCTGTCTCAAAAATTCTTACCGCTGAAAAGCTAAGTCAGATGCAGGCTCTCCTGAATCAGGTAAACTGCGATGAAAAACTGATTGAATACATCGTTTCGATTGTTGCGGCAACCCGCCCGGCCTCAGAAAAAAAAGTAGCCTCAAAACTGGCGGTGCGAACCATGCCAAAAAAAGACGACATCTCAAAATATATTTCTTTCGGAGCTTCCCCAAGGGCTGGAATTGCCCTGCTTCAGTGCGCCAGGGCAAAGGCTCTTTTTGCCGGCCGTGACTTCGTTCTTCCTGACGACATCAAGGAAGCTGCCCCTGCCGTTCTTCGCCACCGAATTGTCCTTTCCTACGAGGCGGCCGCTGACGGCGTTACCAGCGACGATTTGATTCAGAAAATTCTGGATTTAATGCCGCTTCCATAATCAGCGCAATCTGTGGTTAATCTAATGCCGATGAATGCCAGCCGACTCGCAAAAAAAGCTTCTCAACTCCGTCTCTCAGCAATCACCCTTGCCGAAAATATGCGTAACGGTGGTTTCAAGTCCCTTTACCGGGGTCAGGGAATCGAATTCAGCGATGTCAGGGAATATCTGATTGATGACAATGTACGCTCAATCGACTGGAATGTAACGGCCCGCATGGGAAAGGCTTTCATCAAACAGTACGAGGAAGACAGGGAGCTTTCAGTCTTTTTGATTCTGGACTGCTCTCTCTCAATGAAAGCTAATTTCGGCGGCATATCAAGGCTCTCCCAGGCCCAGGAAACGGCGGCCCTTCTTCTTCTGGCGGCAGAGCACAACTCAGGAGCAATAGGCGCAGTCTTTTTTGACGGGAAGATTCAGTTCTCATGCGCCCCAAAAGCAGGTCACGAAAATTCCATGATGATTCTCTCGAAACTCGACAGGCTCGATTCTGTTTCCGAAGAAGAAATGGTAGCCGGCTCTGTTTTGTCCAACGCAATTCAGGGGGCGGCAAAACTTCTCAAAAAACGCTCTCTTGTCTTCATTTTGTCGGATTTCCGCTCCTCAAAATGGGAAAAGCCTTTCGCCCAGCTTGCACAAAAAAATGATGTGGTTGCAATCAGAATCACGGAAGGGGCAGACTCGGAGCTTCCTGACTTAGGTATGGTTCCCTTCATCGACCCGGAGACATCAAAAAAAGGAACTTTCCCGACCCGCTCAAAAAGATTCAAGCAGGAATGGAGGGAGGCAAACAGACAGAGGGTTGATTTATGGAAAGATTTTTGTATAAAGCATGGATCAAGCCCGCTTCTTCTTTCAACCGAGGATGATGCAGTTCTTGTTCTTTCAAGATTCTTCAAGCAGAAGTCGAGGTAAGATGTGAAAAAGATTCTCCGAACAATTTTTCTGATTCTTCTGGCCCTTTCTTTTCTTCCGCTTGCAGCCGAAAACATTCAGTTTGTCATGCCAAAAATGATTTATACGGGCGACACAGTTGAAATCCGCTATATTTTCCATTCGGACGCACTTTTGTTTTCCGGAGATTTTTCAGAAAAGATTTCCGCAAGCATGGCTCTGCGCACAGATCATGATTTTTTTAAAGCGAACGAGCAGAAATTTGCAGTGAAATCAGCAAGCCTTGAGAAAATCAATTCAGAATACACGCTCACGCTTTCACTAATTCCCTGGAAGACTGGATTTTTGCAGATTCCGCCTTTCAATCTTTCAAGCATAGTTGAATTTTCCATGCAGGACAGGGGCGGTATGTCGGTCAGAAGATCGGTTCCTTTCGTAGTGAGCCTCTCGCCCATTGAAGTCAAATCTCTCGTGGCAAAAAACGGGAACAAATCCTTTATGGCGGAGTCAGGACCGCTGGTTCTGCCCGGTACGACGGCCCTTCTCGCCCTTCTTGGCATCCTTTCAGTCATTCTTTTCTCTGTTTTTCTTTTTACGATTCTGCATCTTCCTAAAGTCGCAAAGTTTATCGGGGATTTGAGCTACATTTATTCCCTCAAAAGAACTTCACGAAAAGCAATCAAAAGACTTCTGACGCTCCAGAAAGATTCCCCGAAAATCAGCTCTGACAAGGATTTTGCCGAAAAACTCCAGCATATAATCCGTGAATTCTTAAGCAAAAGATTCTCATACAATTTCTCAACGGTGACGACAGGCCGCATTTACGGAATTTTCTCAGAATTATGCGGCGGATCGATGAGCGGGCATCAGTCTCAGACTATCGAGAGTCTGATTGAGATTTTTTCACGGCTGGACTACATGCGCTTTTGCGAAAAGGCGGCCTTCCTTGAGAAATTCGGCAGTGACGAAAAGCATGAGAGAATAGTCCTTTCGGAAAATGCAATCAAATTAATAGAAGATTTTGACAAGGAGGAAGACGATGATTCAGTTTGAAAACCCTCAGGCATTTTTCTTTCTTCTTGCCGTTCCTCTTTTGTACCTGCTCAGGAAAACGGGGCTTTTTTCACGGATGAGTTTTCCGCTCACGATTTCTGACTGGGGAGGAAAAACTTTTACCTACAAAGACACTTTTTCAAAAATTGCGGCATTTTTTGCCCATCTTCTGGCAATAGCAGGCTTCGTCTCGCTGGTCTTTGCCCTGGCAAGTCCTATTATCCGCCATCAGGAAAAAATCTATACATCCCGGGGAACGGACATTCTTTTTGTGCTGGACATAAGTCCCTCAATGGCCGCAAGGGATATTTCTCTCAGTTCGGCACAGATTACAAGGATTGAGGCGGCAAAAATCGGAATAAAAACACTTGCAACCGCTCAAACCGGGGCAAACTATGGTCTCGTGGCTATGGCAAGCGAGGCGGCCTGTATCGTTCCGCCCACAAACGACATCGAGCTCTTTCTCAAAAGGCTCTCTTCTCTCAATGTCGGGGAATTTGGCGAGGGTTCGGCAATCGGAATGGGACTTAGCACGGCGGTATACCATCTTTCATCAAGCACCGCGCCAAAAAAATGCATAGTCCTGATTACGGACGGCGAGAACAATGCAGGTTCTGTTCACCCGGAGACGGCCGCAAACATAGCCCTTGAGAGCGGAATAAGGCTCTACACATTCGGAATCGGCACAAAGGGAACTGTCCCCATTGAATACATCGATACAAAAAGCGGTAAGATTCGCTCGGGCTTCTACGAGTCGGACTTTGACACCAGGCCCCTTGAAGAACTCGCAAGGATTGCCGGCGGCTCTTATTACGGCATAGAATCAACGGCTTCACTTTCAGATGCCCTTTCCCAAATCTCGCAAAAAGAAGATTCCGTGCAGACTTTTCACTATCGCTCCAACGATACTGACTGTTTCTCAAACTTTCTTTTTATCTCGATTCTTTTATTCCTTTTCGCCTGGATAATAAGACGAATCCTTCTTTCGGAGGTTCTTTAATGGATGCACTTTCTTCTTTTTCGGTGGGAAAACCTCATGTTCTCTTCGCAATTTTTCTGATTCTTCCGGCCCTAATCTTCGTAATCGCCAAAATCAGGAAATTCGAAAAGTCTATCTCTGCCCAGGAAAACAAAAACGCATTCAAGTCCCTCAAACTTTCATTGACCCTGAGGACTCTTTTCAGATGCCTGGCCTGGATTGCCTCCGTACTTGCTTTCGCTGAAATTTCCTTCGGCTCGAAAAAAATCCCTGTTCACAAAAGCGGGAGCAATGTCACCTTTGTTTTCGATATCTCATACTCAATGCTGGCAAAAGACGCCCCGTCAAGGCTTTCACGGCTCGATGCAGTAAAGATTTATGCCTCATCCCTCGTTGAAAACCTTTCTTCCACGTCATTTTCGGCCGTTCTGGCAAAGGGTGACGGTTTTGCCGCAGTCTCAGAAACCGAAGACAAAAACGCCATGCTGAACTTAATCGAAAATCTCTCGCCTCATCTTATGACATCACAAGGCTCTTCCCTTGCCAGGGGAATCGAGGCCGCAATCACCTCTCTTCCGTCACATTCCGCAAAATCCCAGTACATCTGGGTCTTCACCGACGGCGACGAAACTGACAATCTTCTCGAAAAATCGCTGGATAAAACGCACCGCTTCGGGATTCCGGTAACATTTGTGGGCTTCGGCTCAGAAAAAGAATCTGAAATTATTGCCGGCGACGGAAAAACAAAAGTCAACACGGCGCTCAGAGCAAACCGCCTCAAAAAAATCTGCGAGGCCTCAAACGAAAAAAGCGGAAGAATTCATACCATGTCAAAAGAAAAGGCTTCTTATGTGGATTCCCAGTCTCAAAGCTCGGCATGGCAGCTTATGAGCCAGATAAAGCAAAAAAACAATGACGGGGAAGAAAACACCCTGAGCTACGAGATTCAGAATGTCCGGCGCCACAGCTTCTTTTTGCTTTTTGCGGTGATTTTTCTCATGCTCTCCTTCATCGTGGGCGAACTCAAAATTTCTCCGATTCTCAACAAAAAAAATACCGGCAAAAAATCAGCCTTTCTAATCCTGAATTTTTCACTTCTGCTTTTCCTGCTTTCATGCTCATCCGAAAGGAAAGAACTTCTGGAAGGAAGCTGGGCCTGGTACGAGGGAAAATACACTGCGGCGACGGCCGATTTCCTTAATGTGGTTCAGGACACAAGCGAGGATTCTCTGAGCCATGAATACGCAATCTTTGATTTGAGCACGACCTACCTTGCCCTGGGTGAAAGCGAGGCGGCTTTAGACAGACTTTCCGAAATCCGCCTTGAAAGCGAGGATTTGCCCAAAGAATTGCGCAGCGCGGCCTTTTACAACATGGGGATGATTTATGCAAGGCGAAGCGACTACAACAAGGCGGCCCAATTCTTCAAAAAGGCGATTCTTGCAAACCAAAAGAACATGAACGCAAAAATAAACCTGGAGCTGTGTGAAAGGGAAATCGTCCAGAAACAGGCCAACGAGGCCCAGGCTCAAATGCAGGGCGTAAATGAAGAAAAACAAAAGCACCCGGATATGAAAAACGAAATTTTCAATCTTATCCGTGAAAGCGAAGGCAAAAAGTGGCGCAATATGAGCGATGGAGGCGAAAAAAACAATGATGTCATTGATTATTAGAAAGTTACCGCTTTTTCTCATTCTATGCAGCCTCCCCTTGCACTCTCTTCCTTCCAAAAAGGTCCTGCAGGAGCTTAAGGTTTTGCCCCGCTCGGAGATTTTCTTCACACAGATGGAGAACTGCTATTCCCTTGAAATCCCTGATGTGGAGCCGGGGAAGGTTCAGCTTGATTTGCCGGAGCTTCCGCTGGGAACGAAATTCATCTCCTCAAAAAAAGAAGAATATGCCTCTGAGGACGGAATTCGTGGAACGCAAATTTCCCTCTGGTTCACTTTTACGGATTCCGGAAACACACGCATTCCGCCTCTTTTAACAAGAATCAACGGAAGAAATTATTATTTCGAATTCGAGCCGACTTATGTTTACGAAAACCCGGCTCTGATTTCCCCCCTTGCTGAAGTCCTTTTTGACAGGCCGGAACTGCTCAAAACTGACAAAAAAACAGGACAAAAGACTCTCAGGGTTGCCTGTGGCGAAAAAATTTCATTTACGGTGGCCCTTCGCTATGGAATGCAGGTAATCGATTTCAGATGGAAGCTTCCCAAAGATTCGATTTTCAACGAGACAGAAAGATTTGACTTTGCTAACGGCGAGGAAAAAATCACGGAATTCACCACGGAAAGCAAAAAACTCGCAAGCTTTGACTGGCAGATTTTGAAAGAAGGAATTTATCCGCTCCCGGAAATCGCGATAGGAACTATTTCATACAGCGGGGCCAAAAAACAGGTTTACCTTCCGCAAAATATTTTCATCTCTGTCTCCGAGACAAAAAACACCCGAAAGACCGGGGCAGAAGCCAGGGGGCAAAATTCAGGCATTTTTGAATCAGCATTCGAAAAGCCGGAAGATGATGAAATCAACTCAAGGAATGCAGGCCCGGACCGTCAGGAGTGCGAGAAAATCGCCATGAGCACAAAAAGGACTTTTTTTGACAAATTGTTCGCCCGCAGGTACGGGATTTTCGCTGGCGGTGAAATAATCTCCGTTCCTGAAGAAAAAATCTCCGGCAGGGCATTCACAGGCGGGCAAAAGGTAAGAATCAGCGAGAGAGCTGGAAAATGGTCATTCATAGAATGCAAGGAATTTTCCGGCTGGACAAAAAACGACAATATAATCGAGGTAAAGTGATATGGATTTCGGTGATATTTTAAATCAATGGGACGGAGTTCAAAAAGCAGAGAAATCTAAGGCAAAAGAAAGGGCAAAAGTGCCGCAGGTCTCCCATAAGATGGCGAATGCCCCTACCCCAGAAGAAAAGGCGGCCCGAAAAAGAGCAAAACTTGCCTCAGAAGGACGGCTCTACGAAGAGCAGATGAAGGAAGACGCAAAAAAACAGATAAATCCCATGGAACTTTGGCTTCGCCGCTATGGAGTGACCGATAAAGATAAGGCCGCAGACGAATATGAAGAGCGAAGCAAAATGGAAAGCCGGGAATACCTGAGAACAATGCGCCCGGAAGCCCGGATTGACCTGCACGGCCTTACGAGAGAGGAGGCCTGGGCACGGCTCAATTCTTTTGTGAACGACTGCATCCGCCGGGGACTGAAAAAAATCCTGATTATCCACGGAAAGGGGAACCACTCCCACGGAAGCGACCCGGTCTTAGGCCCCATGGTAAAGACCTTCATAGAACAGAACAAAAACCTCGGAAGCTCAGGCCACCCGGACAGGGCTATGGGCGGAAGCGGGGCCACCTGGGTCATCATAAAATAATTTTCTGACTGAGGGGCCGGACAATCCTAGCACAAAACTGACTCAAGGACAGAGATAAGCTTGGCCTCATCAACCGGCTTTGCTATATGAGCGTTCATGCCAGCGGCAAAAGCTGCCTTACGGTCTTCCTCAAAGGCGTTGGCCGTCATGGCAACGATGGGGACCGTGGCTTTCTCATCATCGGAAAGTTCCCGGATTTTCTTTGTCGCCTCATATCCGTCCATCTCAGGCATCTGAATATCCATCAAAACGGCATCATAATAGCCTGAATCCGCAGCAGAGACTTTTTCAAGGGCCTTCTTGCCGTCCTCAGCAGTCTCGACCTTAAAGCCCATCTCCTGCAAAATCATTGCGGCAATCTCACGGTTCACCTCCACATCGTCAACGAGGAGAAGCCGCCGCCCCTGGAAATTAACGCCTTTTTCTTTCTGACTGCCGCATTCCCTGGAGGCAGAAGGCAGCTCATGTGAATCAGAGCTTTTCTTTTCGCTGAGACTCAAATTCTCATCTATCAAAAATCTGAATTCAATTACGAATTCCGTGCCCATGCCCTTCTCGGTCTTCACGGAAATCTCGCCGCCAATCATGTCGACTATGCTCTTTGTAATTGCCATTCCGAGGCCCGTGCCCTGAATTCCGCTTACGGTGCTGGTCCTCTCGCGCTCAAAAGCCTCAAAAACCCGCTCTGCGAATTCCTTTGACATACCGATTCCGTTGTCCTTGACCCTAAGCTCGTAGGGAGCGGACCCCTCGTTAACTTCACCCGTCTGACGCAAAATTACGCTGATTTTGCCTCCCTCCGGAGTGAATTTGTAGGCATTTCCGACAAGGTTCAAAAGAACCCGGTTGATTCGGTTTTTGTCGCAGAGCACGCACATGTCCTTCACATCAGAATAATCGACCTTGAAATCAATCTGTTTACCGGCCATCTGCGTTGAAAAAATATCGTAGACCTCGTCCATAAGCTCACACAGATAGGTCGGTTTTTCCTCGACCTCCATCTTTCCGCTCTCGATGCGGCTCATCTCAAGGACATCGTTAATCAGCGCCAAAAGGTGCTTGCTTGACGAGTCAATTTTTGCAAGGAAATCCTGAATCTGCTCAGGCGAGACATTCTCCTTGCGGGCCAGCGTAGTGTAACCGACAATGGCGTTTATCGGCGTTCGGATGTCGTGACTCATGTTTGAAAGGAAGGTTGTCTTTGCCTCGTTTGCTCTTTTTTCCTGAATTTTTTCTTCCTCAAGGGCTTCTTCCCTTTTTTTGAGGCGGGAGAAAACGCTGAAGAGGACTCCCAGGGCCACCATAATCATTATGAACTGGATGATTGTGTTTTTCTGCAATTCGTCAAGGATAAGCTCAAGATTGTAGGAAAGGAAAGACTTCTCGACCTGTTTGTTCTCGTCGGTCAGCATGACTCCGATTTTCTTCATTTCCGTTGTATAGGAAAGGCTGATGTTGTCTACAACCTGCTCCGCCGTCTTGTGGGTTGAAATACGCATCCACATGATTGATGTAAAAAAGATGAGGAAAAGAAGGGCTATCCAAACGACTGTGGATTTTCCGAATTTACGCTCGCTGTCCCTTATAAAGACCTGCCTGAAATAAAGGAAACCGAAAACGCTCCACAAAGCAAGGAGGATGTAAGACTCGGGTGCCAGCGCCGTAATTGACCAGAAATTCGGGACAAGGAGATAAAGACTGAAGAAAACAGCTGCCAGAAAACCAGCAATTCCCGTAACTAGGGGCAGGTGAGACCTTTCAGTCCTTGCAAGCTTTATCGCCGAAGCTGAAGTGTAGCCGTAAGCGATTGTAGCCCCGATTGTGGTGACATCGACAATCCAGCCGATGGGAGTTCGCCCCAAAAAGAGTATAAGGACTGATGAGGCAAAAATCACCAGGACAGAAAAACGGGGAATTCCGTCGGAGTCAGTCTTTCCGAAAATCTCAGGAAGGATTCCGTCCCCGCTCATTGAGGCCATAAGTCGGAAAGCGGCGATTGAGTTTCCGATTATGCCTGTAAGGATTCCGGCCAGAACGGCAAGGCCAAGCACTGCATAGGCAAAATTTCCGACATAGTTTTTTATGACATAGAAGACAGGCATATTGACCGCACCATAATAAGGAACAGCCAGAAAAGTAAGTAAGGCATAGAGAAGATATGCCGTAAGGACAGAGAGGGTCATAATCAGCATGGATTTTTTTACCGGAAATTTGAATTCCCTGACCGAATGAGAAATATTCTCGAAGCCGACGAAGGCCCAGGGTGAAATGGCGGCAATGGCAAGGACCTGAATGGCCGGCTTCTTTTGCGCTGATATGGCGTTAAAGAAAACGACCTCAAGAGACTGACTGCTGCTGGTCAAAAAAAAGCAGGTAAAAACCCCGGCCACAAGAATGCAGGACGCAATAATCTGAAGCAGCAGGGTCTTTTTTTTTGAAAAAATACAAAGCAGGGTGATAAGAGCGAGAAAAACAAGCTCCGAAAGAACCTCGCCCAGATAAATCGTGTAGCCCGCTATTGAATAATGGAAACCGAACTGCAAAAGGGACCCGAAAAAAGTACGGAAAATCAAGGCCAGGGCCGTGACATTTGCCCAGATAACAGCGATATAAGTGAGGCTCAAAAACCATCCCGTAAGAAAAGCGTGGTCATGGCCGAAAATTCCCTTGACGAAGGAATAGGTTCCGCCGTCATCGGGAAATCGGGTCATAAGAAAGTGGTAGTTGACGCCGATTATAAGCATTACCATGGCACCGATAGCCATTCCCACGGCCGTTCCCCAGGGGCCAGCAATGGGGATAAAAGTCGTGCCAGGCATGACAAATGCACCCCAGCCCACCGCAGAACCCAGGGAAAGTGCCCAGGCTCCTATTGGAGAAATATAGCGCTTGTCGCAGACCG